>NZ_JCBANC010000006.1:0-147111 GCF_059760815.1 Achromobacter sp. 1012554356
GCTCAAAAACCCGCACCCCCCCCACACCGGTCGTCAAAAGAACCATCCCCCACGCCGACAAATTCAAAGAAGGGATTTCCCTCAATCCCCCCGCAACTCCCATCCTGTCCCGTAAACTCCGCGCAAAAGCGCAGCCAAGAATCCGCGCACCAAGGGGATCCGGGGCAATTCCCCCGGCAGATTCAACAAGCACCAGGCCATTCATGTTTGCCGACCTGAAGCACCTCTCGCACCACGCCGCCTGGCGCCGTCAGCTGGAAATGCTGCTCGAATCCGCCGGCGAAGGCATCTACGGCATTGATCTGCGCGGCCGCTGCATCTTCATCAACAGCGCCGGCGCCGACATGCTCGGCTACACCCCAGACGAGCTCGTCGGCCGCAACATGCACTACCTCATCCACCATTCCCACGCCGACCGCACCCTGATGCCGGTCCACGACTGCCGCATCTTCAAAGCCTTCCGCGACGGCCGCGGCGAACGCGCCGACGACGAAGTGCTCTGGCGGCGCGACGGCTCGTGCTTTGACGCCCAATACGCCTCGTACCCCATCCGCAATGATCAGGAAGTCGTAGGCGCCGTCGTCACCTTCTCCGACATCACCGCCCGCAAAGGCATCGAACGCGAACTGCAAAACACCCAGGCCCTGCTCGAACGCCGCGTCGGCGAACGCACCGCTGAACTCAGCGCCGCGCACGAATCCCTGCGCCGCCTGTCCTCCCACCTGAGCACCCTGCGCGAAGAAGAACGCGCCCACATCGCCCGCAACATCCACGACGACCTCGGCGCCTCCTTCACCGCCCTGCAGTTGGACTTGAACTGGCTGCGTCGCCAGCTAAGCGCCACCCCCGCCCTGCAGGCGCACCTGGACCGCATGCTCGACGTCACCCAGACTGCCATGGGCGCCACCCGCCGCATCCTCAACGACCTGCGCCCCGTCGTCCTGGATCACCTGGGCCTTTGGGCCGCCTTGGAAGCCCTGCTGCAAGACCTGCAAACCCGCAGCGGCCTCCAATGCCGCTACCTCTGCCCCCCCGACACCGAAACCCTGCGCCTGGACCGCAACGCCGAAATCGCCATCTACCGCATCGTCCAGGAACTGCTCACCAACGTGCAGCGGCACGCCCGCGCCCGCAGCGTCAGCGTCAGCGCCGCCTGGGGCGCCGACGGCCTTGTTCTCACTGTCGAAGACGACGGCGTCGGCATGCAACTGCCCGAAGACCGCCACACCTTCGGCATTCTCGGCATGCGCGAGCGCGCCCGCGCCATCGGCGGCGACCTTGCGCTCGACAGCGCCCCCGGCGCCGGCATGCGCGCCCGCCTGCGCCTGAACCCGCTGGCCGCATGAAGGAAACTCTGCCATGCCCCTGAACTTGCTCATCGTCGACGACCACCTCATCATCCGCCGTGGCCTCGCCCGCATCCTGGAAGAAGACCCGCGCGTCGCCCTCGTGCACGAAGCCGCCGACGGCCCCGCCGCCCTGCGCGCGCTGCGCCAAGCCCATTACGACGCCATCGTCCTGGATGTTGCCCTGGGCGAACGCGACGGCCTGGATGTGCTGAAAAGCGTACGCGCCGACCACCCCGGACTCGGCGTCGTCATGCTGTCCGTCTACCCCGAATCCCAGTTTGCCGTCCGCGCCCTGCGCGCCGGCGCCCACGCTTACCTGAACAAAGGCTGCGAACCCGAAGAACTGCTCGCCGCGCTGACCAACGCCGCCGCCGGCAAGATGTACGTCACCCCCACCGTCGCCGAACTGCTCGCCCACACGGTGCGTCAGGACAGCTCCCGCCCGCCGCACGAACTCCTGTCCAACCGCGAGTTTCAAGTGCTGCAACTGCTTGTCGCCGGCCGCTCCGTCTCGGCCATCGGCGAACAGCTCGCCCTGTCCGTCAACACCATCTCCACCTACCGCAGCCGCATCTTCGAAAAGCTCAACGTCCGCACCCTGGTGGAACTGGTCTCCTACGCCAACACGCACCAGTTGGGTGCGATCTGAGCGCTTGCGCACTACCGCGGCGCACCGCGCGCACCACGTAGTAAGCCCCCTACACGCGTTTCGTTGAACCGGCGATACCGGCTGCCGCCGGGCAGCCCCATGATGGCTCCATTCCCGATCGAAGGAGCCACCATGTCCCTCTTCAGCAACCCATTCGACGCCAACAGCCGCCTTGCCTGCGGCTGCGGCCGCCATGCCTCGCAGGCCGAACACGAGCGCGCCGCGCAGGCCGCCGTGGATGGCGACACCACCGGCAACGCCGTCGAACAGGCCGTCATGCGCGCCCTGTTCCCGCAGGATGCGCTGCGCCGCCGCTTCCTGCGCGCCGTCGGCAGCGGCACCGCCATGGCCGCCATCGCGTCGATCTTTCCGCTGGCCGCCGCCAAGGAAGCCTTCGCGCAGACCGCCGGACCGCTGGAGAAACAGAAGCTCAAGGTTGGCTTCATCCCCATCACCTGCGCCACGCCAATCATCATGGCCCACCCCATGGGCTTCTATGGCAAGCAGGGCCTGGACGTAGAAGTCGTCAAGACCGCCGGCTGGGCGCTCATCCGCGACAAGGCCATGTCCGGCGAATTCGACGCCGCCCACATGCTGTCGCCCATGCCGCTCGCCATCTCGATGGGAGTCGGCGCCAGCCGCGCCGTCCCGTGGACCATGCCCGCCGTCGAGAACATCAACGGCCAGGCCATCACGCTGTCCATGAAACACAAGGACCGGCGCGACCCGAAGGACTGGAAAGGCTTCAAGTTCGCCGTCCCCTTCGACTACTCCATGCACAACTACCTGTTGCGCTACTACCTCGCCGAGCATGGCCTGGATCCTGACACCGACGTCCAGATCCGCTCCGTGCCGCCGCCCGAAATGGTCGCCAACCTGCGTGCCGACAACATCGACGGATTCCTGGCGCCCGATCCTGTCAATCAGCGCGCGGTCTACGACGGCGTCGGCTTCATCCATACCCTGTCCAAGGCCATCTGGGACGGCCACCCCTGCTGCGCGTTCTCCGCCAGCAAGGAGTTCGTCACCACCATGCCCAACACCTACCAGGCCCTGCTGAAAGCCATCATCGAAGCCACGGCGTACGCCCGCAATCCCGCCAACCGCAAGGAAATCGCCACCGCCATCGCCGCGCCGAATTACCTGAACCAGCCCGTCACGGTGGTCGAACAGGTGTTGACCGGCACCTACGCCGACGGCTTGGGCAAGGTGCTGACCGATCCCAACCGCATCGACTTCGATCCCATGCCCTGGCAGTCGTTCGCCGTGTGGATCCTGACGCAGATGAAGCGCTGGGGCCAGGTCAAGGGCGACGTCGACTATCAGAAGATCGCCAGCGACGTCTTCCTGGCGACCGACGCCGTGCGCCTGATGCGCGAGGCCGGGCTGACCCCGCCCGCGGAAACCGGCAAGACCTTCAGCGTCATGGGCAAGCCCTTTGACCCGAGCCAGCCCGAGGCCTACCTCGCCAGCTTCAAGATCCGGAGGACCTGATGGGGTCCGTGCAACACTGGCGGGCCACGTTCCTGTCCATCGCCCTGTTCCTGGCGTTCCTGCTGCTGTGGCACGCCGCCACCCGCTCCGATGCGGGCGAGGCGACGGTGGACCCGGCCTACGCCGCGCTGGTCGGCAATGCCGCGGCCAGCGGGTCCAAGACGCCGTTTCCCGGCCCTGCCGAAGTCGGCGCGCAGTTGTGGCAGCACCTGAAGGATCCCTTCTATGACCGCGGGCCGAACGACAAGGGCATCGGCATCCAGCTTGGCTACTCCGTGGCGCGCGTGCTGACCGGCTTTGGTCTTGCCGCGCTGGTGGCGATACCGCTGGGATTCCTGATCGGCATGTCCCGAACGGTGTACCGCGCGTTCGACCCGTTCATCCAGGTGCTCAAGCCGATCTCGCCGCTGGCCTGGATGCCGCTGGCGCTCTACACGATCAAGGACGCCAACACCTCCGCCGTCTTCGTGATCTTCATCTGCTCGCTATGGCCCATGCTGGTGAACACCGCGTTCGGCGTGGGCGCCGTGCGGCAGGACTGGCTGAACGTGGCGCGCACGCTGGAAGTGTCGCGCCTGCGCACGGCGCTGCAGGTCATCCTGCCCGCCGCCGCGCCCACCATCATGACCGGCATGCGCATCTCGGTCGGCATTGCGTGGCTGGTCATCGTGGCGGCCGAGATGCTGATCGGCGGCACCGGCATCGGCTACTTCGTCTGGAACGAGTGGAACAACCTGTCCATCTCCAACATCATCTGCGCCATCGTCTTCATTGGACTGATCGGCATGCTGCTGGACAACCTGCTGGCGCGCGCCGCCCGGCTGGTGAGCTATCGGGAGTAACGCGCATGAGCCAATCTTTCCTGCAGGTCCAAGGGCTGGGCAAGCGTTACCCCGGACGCGATGGCCGTCCGCAGCCGCCCGTGTTCGAGAACATCGACTTCCAGATCGACAAGGGCCAGTTCGTCTGCGTCATCGGCCACTCCGGCTGCGGCAAGACCACCATCCTGAACGTGCTGGCCGGCATCGACGACAGCAATGAAGGCATCGTCATCATGGACGGCCGCCAGATCGCGGGGCCGTCGCTGGAGCGTGGCGTCGTGTTCCAGGCGCACGCGCTGCTGCCGTGGCTGACGGCGCTGCAGAACGTGGAATTCGGCGTGCGCTCGCGCTGGCCGGCCTACAGCCGCGAACAGGTGCGCGTGCACAGCCAGCGCTACCTGGACATGGTCGGGCTGGGCCACGCGGCCGGCAAGAAGCCCTGCGAACTGTCCGGCGGCATGAAACAGCGCGTCGGCATCGCCCGCGCCTTTGCCATCCAGCCCAAGATGCTGCTGCTGGACGAACCCTTTGGCGCGCTTGACGCGCTGACGCGCGGCGCCATCCAGGATGAGCTGCGCGCCATCGTCCAGGAAACCCGCCAGACCGTCTTCATGATCACGCACGATGTGGACGAAGCCATCCTGCTGTCCGACCGCATCCTGCTCATGAGCGCGGGCCCGTACGCCCGCATCGCCGAATCCGTCACTGTGGACCTGCCGCGCGACCGCACGCGCGCAAGCCTGCATCACGAACCTCGTTATTACGACATCCGCAACCATCTCGTCGACTTCCTGGTCGACAAGGCCATCCACAAGGAGTGAATCACCATGATGTCCCGCGCTGAAGTCACCGAACTCGTCGTCACCCGCAAGCTGGAAAAAAAGCTCTCGTGGGGCGCCATCGCCGAAGCCGTCGGCCAGAGCAAGGAATGGACCACCGCCGCGCTGCTGGGCCAGATGACCATGACCGAGGAGCAGGCGCTGGCCGCTGCCCGCGTGCTGGATTTGCCGGCGGACGCCGTCGTGCAGCTTCAGGTCGTGCCCTACAAGGGCTCGCTGCCGTCCACGGTTCCGACCGATCCGCTGATCTACCGCTTCTATGAACTGATCAACGTCTACGGCACCACCTTCAAGGCGCTCATCAATGAAGAGTTCGGCGACGGCATCATGAGCGCCATCGACTTCAAGATGGACCTGTCGCGCGAGGCCGACCCCAAGGGCGACCGCGTGCAGATCGTGATGAGCGGCAAGTTCCTGCCGTACAAGACGTACTGATGCGGGTAAGGCGGGACGCGTCCCGCCCTTGGCTAGCCTTCGGCGGCCAGCTCTTCCCAGCCCAGTTCACGGGTGCGCTCCAGCGTCACCGTGACCTGGGCCGCCGCTTCGCGCACCGCCTCGATGAGGTCCTTCCCGTTCAGCAGCCGCGACGCGACGCCCGCCATGAACACGTCGCCCGTGCCGTGTACCGACGGCGGAATCGCGATCTCCGGGTGCGTCACCACGGTGGCGTCGTCGCGCGTCACGGCCACCAGTTGCAGCGTGCCGGGCGCGGCGGCCATCGGCGCGGCGCTGGTCGCGACGATCCATTGCGGCCCGCGCGCGATGAGCTCGCGCGCCGCGGCCACGACTTCATCCACCGACGACAGCGGCCGCCCGACCAGCAATTCCAGTTCGAAATGATTGGGCGTCATGCCCTCGGCCAACGGCACCAGCAGATCCCGGTACTGCGCGACCAGCCCTTCGTTCACGTAGAGCCCGTCATTGCGGTCGCCCATCACGGGATCGATGAACACCCGCAGTTCCGGACGCGATGCCCGCACGGCCGACAGCCATTGCGCCAGCAGGTTCGCCTGCCCCGGCTGCCCCAGATATCCGCAGACCACCGCGCGCGCCACCTGGCTTACGCGCCGTTCGTCCAATCCCTGCAGCAAGCCCTCGAACCAGTCCAGCGGCACCGCCCCGCCATGCAGCGTCGGATAGTGCGGCGTGTTGCTCAGGATGACGGTCGGCAGCGCGATCGCGCGCAGTCCCGCCTTGCGGAACACCGGCATCGCGGCGTTGTTGCCGACATAGCCATAGACAACTTGGGATTGAATCGAGACGACATCCACCTGCGCGGTGCGGGCGGGCAGCGCTGCGCCTGGGGCGGGGGCAGCGGTAGTTGCGGTCATGAGGATTGCTCCTGGGTATGGGCCGAAGGCTTCAGGCCATCCGAGTAATGAAATAGATCTTCTTGACGAACTGGTCCACTTCCCAGCGGCCCGTATAGCCTTCGGGCATGACGAATGCCTCGCCCACCGTCAGTTCATGCACCGTGCCGTCCGGGTCCACGAGGCGCGCCGCGCCTTCGACGATGTAGCCAAATTCGATGTAGCCCGTGGTGTTGGACTGGAAGGAGCCAGCCGTGCTTTCCCACACGCCGGCCTCTGCCTTGCCCGCGTTGCCTTCAAAGGCGGTCACGGTGCGAAAGGCCGCATCGCCCGACAGCGGACGGCGCGGCTTGCCGGGCACGGGGTTCTTCATGGGGCCGGCGTCGATGCGGACGAGCCGCGATTGATCGTTTTTCATCGGGGTTCCTGTGTCTTCCAAAAGCAATTCGATACGCCGCTCGCTCAGTGCGCCGCCACCACCAGCACTTCGGCCATGGCGCGGCTGACGGTGCGCATGCGGTGCGGCAATTCGGAGTCGAAATAAACGGAGTCGCCGGTTTCCAGGCGGAACTGGCGTTCGCCCACGTGGACCTCGATGGCGCCCTTGAGAACCAGCAGGAATTCCTCGCCCGGGTGCGGAAAGACCGCGGCGGCGTCCGGAAACTCGCGCGGCGGATGCACCACGAACGGCTCCATCGCCTTGACCTTGCGGCGGCCGGCCAACGACTCGTAATGATATTCGCTGCCCAGCCCGCGCCGCTGCAGGGCCTCGCGGTCAGCCACGCGCACCACGCTTACCACCTCGTCCTGCGCGGCGTCGTCGGCGCCGACCAGTTGCGACACGCCCACGCCATAGGCCTCGGCCAGGCGCAGCACCGTCGAGATGGAGGGCTCGCTCAGGCCCCGCTCCAGCTTGGAGAGATAGCTCTTGGTCAGTCCCGTGCGCTGCGCAAGCTGTTCCAGGGACAAGCTTTGCTGGCGGCGCAAGGTGCGTAGGCGGTGCGGCAGGTCGATCATGGGGCGGAAAGGCGCAAATACAACCGGTAAGAATGCCCGAAACGGGCGCTTCCGTCGAGCGCCCCCGCCCCATGCGCGTCAGCTCAGCACATTGGCGTGCGTCCGCAGCGCCCGGCGCGCGTAGTACGAAAAGCCCACCTGCGACCGCTTCGGCGTCAGGATCCAGTCGTGCGCCTCGTGTCCCAGTTCGGGCGGAATCGGCTGGATCTTGCCGGCGGCCATCGCCAGCAACTGCATGCGCGCCGCGCGCTCGAACTGCAGCGCCAGTACGCAGGCCTCTTCCACCGACCCGGCCGCGATCAGCATGCCGTGGTGCGACAACAGGATGGCGCGCTTGTCGCCCAGCGCTTTGGAAATGATCACGCCTTCCTCGTTGCCCACCGGCACGCCAGGCCAATCCTTCAGGAAGGCCACGTCGCCGTAAAGCGGACAGTTGTCCATGTGCGAGACCTCCAGCGGGACCTCCAGCATCGACAACGACGCCACATGCAGCGGATGCGTGTGGATGATGCAGTTCACGTCGGGACGCGCGCGGTAGATCCAGGAATGGAAGCGGTTCGCCGGATTGGGCATGCCGCCGCCTTCCTGCACCACCAGGTCCTCGTCGACCAGCAGCAGATTGCTTGCCGTGATCTCGTCGAAGCCCAGGCCCAGGCGCTGCGTGAAATATCGGTTGGGTTCGGGCGCGCGCGCGGTGATCTGACCCGCCAGGCCAGAATCATGCCCGCCGTCGAACAGAATGCGGCAGGTCAACGCCAGCCGCTCGCGCAGCGTCCATTGTGGGGTCTCGAACTGGCGCTGCATCTCAGCCTGCGCGCGCGCGATCAGTTCATCCTTTCCCAGGTGCATCGTATCGGCCATCATGTCTCCGTCATGCCGTTTCGATCAACGGCGTAAATCCCGGCAGACTGCGCATGCGCGCCAGCCAGGCAGTGATGTGCGCAAAGCCGGACAGGTCGTAACCGCCCTCGCCCGCCATGCTCGTGTAAGGGTACAGCGCGATATCCGCGATGGTCGGCGCGGTACCCACCAAGTAGTCGCGGCCCGCCAAATGCGCGTCCATCAGCGCGGCGGCCTTCATGCCGGCCGCGCGCCACGCCACCATCGCCGGGTCGTCCGCCTTCGCCGTTTGGCGTAGATGGATCAACAGGCGCGGCTGCGCGAAGGCGTGCATGTGCTGGGTCTGCTCGAAGCTCAGCCAGCTCGACACCTGCGCCTGCGCCAGCCGGTCTTCCGGCAGCCAAGGCGTGCCCATGCCCAGATACCAGAGAATGGCCTGCGATTCCGCCAGCCATTGTCCCTCTGGCGTCAGCAGCGCGGGCACCTGCCGCCATGGGTTGATGCGCGCGAAGGCGTCGGTTTCCAGGTCGCCCTGGACGATGTCGAACGTTTGCCGCTTGACCGGCAGGCCCATCAGCCCGCAGGCCAGCCGGATCTTCCAGGCATTGCCCGATCGCAGCGTATCCGCCAGCTCCAGCGGCTTGCCCGCCAGCGGGTGCGTTACCCGAATATTCATGCGTGGCTCCATTTCATGTGCGCGGTTGCTAATCCATTCTGATGTTGGCGCGCTTCACGATCTCGGCCCACTTGCTCTTTTCGCCGCCGATGAAGCGCTGGTACTCGTCGGGCGTGCCCGTATAAAGCTGCGTACCCTGTGCCGCCAGCTTTTCCTTCAGCTCTGGCGACGCGAGTGTTTTCTGCAACGCCGCGTTCAGTGCGGCCATGACCTCGGGCGGCGTGCCCGCCGGCGCAAAGAACGCGTTCCACGAACTGATTTGCAGGCCCGCATCGCCCGCCTCGGTGCTGGCGGGCACGGCCGGAGCAGACGGCAGCCGCTTGTCGGACGCCACTGCCAACGCGCGCAATTTGCCCGACGCCACATGGGGCATGATGACCGGACTGGCGTCCATCACCACGTCCACCTGCTCGCCGATCGCCGCGTTCACCGCCTCGCTGCCGCTCTTGAACGGCACGTGGACGATATCGACGCCAGCCGTCAGCTTCAGCAATTCCAATCCGAGGTGCGGCGAACTGGCGTTTCCTGCCGAACCGAAATTCAGCTTGGCCGGATTGGCCTTGGCGTATTTGACGAACTCAGCAAACGACGCGGCGGGCACGCCCGCCCGCACGGCCAGTAGATACGGCGACCCGGACACCATGCCCACCGGCGAAAACTTGTCCGCGTCGTAGCTGAGCTTGGCGTAGATCAGCGGATTCACGACCTGCGTGCCCACCGTCCCCATGAAGATCGTGTAGCCATCGGCCGGCGCCGCGGCCGCCACCTGCGCCGCGATCACGCCACCCGCGCCGGGCCGGTTCTCGATCACGATCCCCTGCCCCAACACGTCCCCCATTCCCTTGCCCACCTGCCGGGCGACGATATCCGTGATGCCGCCAGCGCCAAACGGCACCACCAGCCGGATCGGCCGGTCAGGATATGCGGCCTGCGCGCCTCCTGACATACCTGCGGTTATCGCCAGCGCGGCTACCAAGCTCAAGACCTTCATGCCATTCCCCTTGTGTGCGCCGTCGTGGCGCTATGACACAAAGTGTCCTATAGAGCATTGATTTTCCGCAAGAGGAATTTGATTAGGGAAATCCTTGAGCAGCAGGAATAGAGTTCGCCCTTTTTTGTTGAAGTTCGCGTTTCGGCTTTGATGGGCATCACCGGCTATTTCGCGCCCATCTTCTCTTATTCTTCGCGGATGGACGGCCTGCAGGCTGAAGAAAGGCGAACTTTGCAATAAACGCTATTGAACTAGCGCGACAATCCAAGCCGGCAGATTTGGGGCATGCCCGTACGGGCATTGGGGAAGAGACACGGGCGTTTCGAGCACTCCTGCTATAGGTTGGGAGCTGTAAAAGAAGAAAGCCGTGCGTTGTGTGGACGGCCCGGGGGCCCTGTGGTCAGTGGCCGCTTCCGGCCAGAAGCGGTCTGTCGCCGTAGCGGGCTCCAGACTAAGAACGACCATCGCAAGTGCTTCAAGCGACGGCCGTTGTAGGCTGAGTGCGGTGCGGCCGGTCAGCGACATATTCCGCTATCCACCAGCCGCTTCGGTCGATTCGACCGACACAGTGCGACCTCCTGCAGGTCTGCCCCTTCTCGCAAGGCGTTATGGTTGTGTCCTGTGTCCGTACCTACCCTGCGCCAGATTTGATCTGAGGATCCGTAGAGACTGCAGCGCCCCCAAACGTTCAATCCTGGCCGCACGAGCTGAACGGCAAGCTGGATGAACTTCTCGAACAAATGTTCAACCTGGATGCACTTTATGGCTAGAAAACCAACTGAGGTATTCGGGTCCGTTATCGCACCGAATGGCCAGGGGGTTTCCCCGCCAGCCGATGATCTGCTTGAGCGTGCGGATCACGCGCTCGGACGGCAACGAGAAGTCAACCTCAATGCCCAGTGCCTCGCGGTTGAAGTCGTCGATCACCTTGAACACGCGGATTTCAGTTCGAGTTCGCGATAGATCCGGTACACGCGCTTATGGTTCCAGCCGAAGCATCGCACATGGCGCAGATACAGGAAGCACAGACCAAAGCCCCAATTGCGGTGGTTGTCAGTTGGGGCCGCTCCTGAGTTGGCCGTAGCTGAGCTGGTCCGCGGCGTAGCAATCGCACGCCACCTGCTCCAGGCCTGGCCTGTTCAGGATCTCGATGTTTCCGCGGCGATACGCGATCAGCTTGCGGTGCTGAAGGGCCGAGGCCGCCACCGTTACGCCGACCCGCCGCACACCCAGCATATAAGCCAGGTATTCATGAGTGAGGTGAAAGCTGCCCGAATGCGCGCGGTCTTGCGTCATCAGCAACCAGCGCGCAAGCCTGCCCTCGAGGACATGGGAATGCATGCAGACCGCGGTCTGGGCGAGCTGCTGCAGGATTACCACGGTATAGCGGCCGATCAGGCCGCGCAGCGCTGCGCTGGCGTCCAACTCCTGCCGGAACAGATTCGCTTTCATGCGCAAGGCGGACCCGGCGCCCTGCACGACGGCGCGCAATTGCGAGGTATCGGCGCCCAATGAAACGTCGACGCTCCACATTCCTTCATTGCCGACCAGGCCCACCTCCAGGGAAGCTCCGTGCTTCTGCGGCAGAATCAGGGAGATATAGCTCCCGCGCGGAAAGTAGACGTCGTTGATGCGGTCGCCGGGCTGAAGCAGGCATTGCCCGAAGTCCAGGTCAACGGACTCGAAGCGATCCAGCAAACGGGGCCGCTCCCGGCTGGGCAACGCGGCGAGCAGGCGGTTGGGAACATCGGCGATCGCGGGGCGCGGCAAGTTCTGCTCCTGGTTCCATCTCAGGCGCGGACCGCGCCGCCAGTTTGACTCAGCAGGCGCTGATACTCCTGCCGCACGACCATATAGCATTCGCAGACACGCGCCTCCAGCGCTGCGCGATCCAACACGGTGATATGGCCGCGGCGATACCGGATCAGACCGGCCTCCTGCAGGTGGCCGGCCGCCTCGGTGACGCCTTCGCGCCGCACACCCAGCATGTTGGCGATCAGTTCCTGCGTCATGGCGAGTTCGTCGGATTGCAGTCGGTCCAGGCTGAGCAGCAGCCAGCGGCAAAGCTGCTGGTCCAGCGAATGATGTCGGTTGCACACCGCTGTCTGGGCCATTTGCGTGAGCAGCGCCTGGGTGTATCGAAGCAGCAGGTGCTGCATGGCCCCACCTCGGTCGAACTCGTCTTTCAGCGCCTGACCCTTCAACTGATAGGCGGACCCCGCGCTTTGGACTATCGCGCGGCTGGGCGTGGTTTCTCCGCCCATGAACAAGGAAATGCCAACGATGCCTTCATTGCCGACCACGGCAATTTCGGTGGAGGCGCCATCTTCCATGACGCACAGCAGCGAGACAATGCAGTCGATCGGGAAGCAGACATGCCGCATTCGGCCGCCCGGTTCGTACAAGGCTTTTCCCAACGGCAGGGAGACGCGTTCCAGAAGCGGAAACAATCGTTCCATCTCCTGCAGGGGCAACGCCGCCAATAGTTGATTCTGGGGGGGATCGCGTGAATCAGGCATGAAGAGTCCCTCCAACAAGCCCAGTTGCAACGGCCCTATCCGGGGCCGCAATCCGAAAATCCTCCGGCACACTTTGCCCACTCGGCAGGGGCAATCGCCACGCGCTATGTGCGGTGGCGAACGGAGTCCTGCCCAGAGTAGCGCACTATTGGTCGCTGGCCCCGCTACGCGGCCCGGCGCGGCCAGGTCAGGAATCCATCCCTGCGCTGACCCTGTCACGCTATGGGAAGCCCAGACTCAAGTCCGTTCGCTGGCGCACATAGCGCCGGCGGCCTTGGCATCCAGGTATTTCTGCACCAACGCGCGCGTGGAGCTGTCCAGCCCCTGTGCGTGGGCCTGCCCGGCCCCAAGCGCTTGCGCGATATGCGCGGCTAGCGTCTTGCCTAGCTCCACGCCCCATTGATCGAAGGAGTCGATGTCCCAGATTACGCCCTGAGTGAACGCGCTGTGCTCATAGAGCGCGACAAGCGCGCCCAATGTCCGGGGCGTGAGCTTCGCGGCCAGGAGCGTATTGCTGGGGCGGTTCCCCTGCACCTGCCGGTGCTTCCCTCGAGCCTGCGCGTCGCCAGGGCCGCCCCCCTCGTCCAGAGGGCGTCCGAAGGCCAGGGCCTGGGCCTGGGCGTACATGTTCGCCAGCAGTTCTTCATGGCCGCCCGCCGATGACGGCAGCGGCGAAAGGAATCCGATGAAGTCGCAGGGCACGATCTGGGTGCCCTGATGCAACAACTGATGGAACGAATGCTGGCCATTGGTCCCGCAGGCCCCCCAGTAGACCGGACTGGTTATGCTGCCGACCGGGGCTCCGTCTTGGGTTACGGACTTGCCGTTGCTTTCCATCATCAATTGCTGGACATAGGAGGGGAAACGTCTCAGATCATGGGCATAAGGCAGAATCGCAACGGATCGCGCCCCGAGAAAGTTGTTGTTCCACACGCCCATCAAACCAAGCAGAATGGGAAGATTCTGTTTCATCGGCGCGGACAGGAAATGGGTGTCCATGTCGTGGAAGCCGGCCAGCATCTCGCGGAAGGCGGCGGGCCCGATGGCGGTCAGCAGCGCCAGGCCCATGGCGGAACACAATGAATAGCGGCCGTTGACCCATTCCCAAACGTCGAATACATGCTCCGGCGCGAAACCGGCCTCGATGGCGGCGTCGCGATTGCCCGTTACCGCCACGAAATGCGCCCGCAGCGCGCCCTCGTCCTGGATGTCTTCCAGGCACCAGGCTCGCGCGGCGGCCGCGTTTCGCAAGGTTTCGGGTGTGTGGAACGTTTTCGAGCAGACGATGAACAGCGTTTCGCGGGGGTCCAGATCACGTGTTGCCAGAAAGAAGTCGGCGCCGTCCATGTTGGACACGAAACGGAACTGCATGTCCCGCCGTCCGTAGTGCTGTAGGGCCGCGCAGGCCATTCCTACGCCGATCGCGGAGCCGCCTATGCCCAGGTTCACGATATTTCTGATATTTTTGCCGGTCCCGCCGAACCAGGTGCCGCTGCGCACCTTGCCGGCGAAATTTTCCATGCGGCGCAATACGCGCTGAACGTCAGGCACCACATCCCTGCCATCCACCCGCACGCTGGCATCGGCCGGCATGCGCAATGCGACGTGCAATGCCGCGCGGCCTTCGCTGGAATTGACCGGATCGCCGTTGAACATGGCGTCTATCTTCGCCGGCAGACGGCTCGCGCAGGCCAGGCGCAACAACAGCTCGAGCGTCCTGCGGGTGATCCGGTTCTTGGAGTAATCCAGGTACCAGCCGGCGGCTTCCTCGCTGAAGCGCTGCCCGCGCTCCGGGTCAAGCTGGAACAGGTCTCGAAGGTGCCGCGGGCGCACTTCGTCCAAGTGCTCGGCCAGCGTCTGCCAAGTGTGGGAGAGCGACACGTCGCTCGGGCCGCCCGTTGCTCGTCTGACCATTGCGCTGTTCCTCCAAGCCGCACGACCGGCCCCACAAGAATGCGGGGCTCGGGTCGCTTATGCCACAGGCTGTGAAGGGAGTCCGTGCGGTAGCGTACAGAGCCTGCGGTCGTGCTTGGTCAATCTATGGCCATGAAACCCATTGATTGGCCCTCGCTCGAAGCCGCGCCCGAGTGGATAGACCTGTTTACCCGAAGCAAGGCCACGCCGCACTCCGCCGAAAGCGAGCCGCCGTTGCGCGCGGAGTTGTTCAGCGCCCTGCAGATGGAGCAGCACGGCCAGGCCTTGGCCGGCGCGCATCTGGTGGGTACATCGCGACCGCCGGACACTTTGCTGCCGCGGTTGACTGAAAACCAGAAGTTGCTGGCCCAGGCCTGCGCGCTGCTGATGGAGTCCATGCGGCAGAACCGCCGGATCACGCCGGCCGACGAATGGCTGCTGGACAATTTCTACCTGATCGAAGAGCAGATCCGGCTGGCCAAGCGGCACTTGCCCAAGGGCTACAGCCGCAGTCTGCCAAAACTGGACGCGGGCCCCTCCAAAGGGCTGCCGCGGGTGTACGACATTGCGTTGGAGATGATTTCCCATAGCGACGCGCGGATCGATGCCACGGGCATCCAGGCGTTCGTGGCCGCCTATCAATCAATTGCGCCGCTGCAACTGGGGGAATTGTGGGCGGTTCCCATCATGATTCGCCTGGCCCTGATCGAGAACCTGCGCCGCGTCGCCATCCGCCTAGCGTACGCGAACATGAACCGCGGGCTGGCGGACACGTGGGCCGACACCATGCGCAAATCTGCCGAGGAGGATCCCACCGGTCTGATACTTGTCATCGCGAACATGGCGCGATCGAATCCCCCCATAGACGGTTCGTTCGTCGCGGAACTGGTCAGACGGCTCCAAGGGCACGGCCCGGCGCTGGCGCTGCCCCTGACGTGGTTCGAACAGCGGCTTGCCCAGTCAAACCTGACCATTGAACAAATGGTCCTCGCCGAGAATCAGCAGCAGGCCGCCGACCAGGTGTCGATCAGCAACAGCATCGGCAGCCTGCGCACTTTGTCGAAGACGAACTGGAACGACTTCGTGGAAGCCGTCAGCATCGTGGACCGGACCCTGAGCCAGGATCCCGCCAACGTCTACCGGAGCATGGACTTTCCCACCCGAGACCACTACCGCCATCGAGTGGAGCGGATGGCGCGCAATTCTGACCATGCCGAAACCGAGATCGCCGCCATGGCGATCGACCTGGCCGCCGCAGCGGCGGCCGATCCGACCCCTGGCGTCGATCCGCGTCGCGGGCACGTGGGCTTCTACCTGATCGACCAGGGCCAGGACGAGCTGGCAAAACAGGCCAAGGTTAGATCCAGCATGGCGGAAAGGCTGGCCCGCATCTCCCCCCGCGCCGCGCTGCGCCTGTATGCGGGCGCCATCATCCTCCTGACGGGCGCGGTCAGCGCGCTGCTGCTGACGATGGCCCATGGGGCGGGAGCTGGCCCCTGGGCCATGGCGTGCTTCGCCTTGCTGTCCGTGCTGGCCGCCAGCCATCTCGCCGTGGCGATCGTCAACTGGTCCTTGACATGGCTGGTGCGCCCCCAGCGCCTGCCGCGCATGGATTACGCCAAGCGAATCCCCGACGATGCCCGCTGCCTGGTCGCCGTCCCCACGATGCTGATCGACCTGGATGACGCGGATACGCTCGCCGAAGCGCTGGAGATCCGCTTCCTGGCGAATCCCGGGGACAACCTGAGCTTCTGCCTGCTGACGGATTTCGCGGATGCCGCGTCGGAGCATCTGCCGTCGGACGCCCTGCTGCTGGAGCGCGCCAAGGCGCAGGTCCAGGCCCTGAACAAGAAATATCGGACGCTCGGACGCAGCCCGTTCTACCTCTGCCACCGCCCCCGCCGCTGGAACGAACAGGAACGGATCTGGATGGCCTACGAAAGAAAAAGAGGAAAGCTGGCCGATCTGAACGGCCTGCTTCGCGGCCAGGGCGCTGACGCATTTTCCTGCGTGGTGGGCGACTTGGCGGCGCTCGCCGGCACCAGGTACGTCATCACGCTGGACACCGACACCGACTTGCCTCGGGAAACCGCCTGGAAGCTGGTTGGCGCGATGGCCCATCCGCTCAATCAGGCGCAGTTCGACCCAGCGACGCGTCGGGTAACGCGCGGCTACGGCATCCTGCAGCCCCGGGTGACGGTAAGCCTGAACGACCTGTCGGCGTCGCCGTATGCACGCCTCAATGGTGGCGATCCGGGCATCGATCCCTATACCAACACAGTCTCGGACGTTTACCAGGACATCTTCAAAGAGGGGTCCTTCATCGGCAAGGGCATCTACGACGTGGACGCCTTCGATGCGGCATTGAAGGACTGCTTCCCGGACAACCGGATCCTGAGCCACGACCTGCTGGAAGGCTGCTATGCACGCTCGGGCCTGCTAAGCGACGTCCAGCTATTCGAAGGGCAGCCCGCCCGCTACGTCGCGGACGTCAGCCGCCGGCACCGTTGGATACGGGGAGACTGGCAGTTGCTGGGCTGGCTGTTCGGCCGCGCGCCCGCAGCCCCGGGCGCGGAACGCGGACCGCCCCTGCCTGCGCTGGCGCGCGCGAAGATCCTGGACAATCTGCGCCGCAGCTTGGTCCCGGCCAGTCTTGTGCTTTTGCTGGCGCTGGGCTGGATGCTGTTGCCGACCCCGTACCTGTGGACCGTCGCCTGCGTGATTATCCTGTTCCTGCCCGCCCTGTTCGCCTCCGCCTTGAGCGGGGTAAGGAAAGAAGAAGACGTCGAGCTGTCACGGCATCTGGTCGGCTGGTTGGCGCCCACGCTGCAGCAATTCACGCGGGCGGCGTTTTCCTTGACCAGTCTGGCTCACGAAGCCTTGTACAGCCTGGACGCGGTCATCAGGACGCTGTACCGGCTGATTTCGCGCCGGCGGTTGCTGGAATGGAAGGCGTCAAGCATCACCAACCAGGACAGCGGGACGCGTTCCGGTCCGTTCCTGCTTTCCGTCTGGGGCTCGCCCGTGCTCGCCGCCGCCATCGGCGCAGGTGTGATGCTGCTGAACCCATCGGCCTGGGTGGCTTCCTTGCCGGTGCTGGCACTATGGGTGGCGATGCCTGCCATCGCGTGGCGCTTGAGCCGCCCGCCGGTGCTTGCCCGGATCGACTTGTCTCTCGACCAAAACCAGTTCCTGAGAATGCTGGCGCGCAAGACCTGGTCATTCTTCGACGGCCACGGCGGCGCGGAAGACAACTGGCTGATACCCGACAACATCCAGGACCAGCCGTCCCCGGCCATCGCCCACCGCACCTCGCCCACCAACCTGGGGCTGGCGCTGCTGGCCAACCTGGCCGCTTACGACTTCGGTTACCTGCAGGCGGGCCGTCTGCTGGAAAAGACGCAGGCGTCGCTGGGCACCATGGCGACGCTAGAGCGCTATCTGGGCCACTTCTACAACTGGTACGACACTGTCACGCTGAAGCCGCTCGCCCCGCTCTACATTTCGACAGTGGACAGCGGCAACCTTGCCGGCCACCTGCTCACCTTGCGCCCCGGCCTGCTGGAACTGGCGCATGCGTCCATCCTGCATCCCCGAACATTCGAGGGTTGCGCCGACGCATTCGCGGTCTTGCGGGAAGCCGTCCCGACCGACGATTCGCCCGAATTGGAGGCGCTGGCCGACGCACTGGCGTCCGCCACCCTGGCAGGTCCCGCGACATTGGGGCAAGCCAGGCAACATCTCGACCGGCTATGCCAACTGGCCGCCGGCCTGACCGCACGCTACGCGGCGCCGGAATTCGCGCAGGCGCTGTGGCACGGCGAGGCGTTGTTGCGCCAATGCGAGGCCGCGCGCGATGAGCTGGCTCTGCTTGCACCCTGGCGAGCCTCGCCCGCCGGCGTCGGATGGGGAGACATGCCCGAATTGAACGCCGTGCCGACCTTGCAGCAGGTCGCGGGTCAGGCCACGGGATTGCTGCCCGCCTTGCGCGCGCGGCTGTCGCTGCCGGAGACTTCCTCCGACGAGCGGGCATGGCTGCTGGAGACCGAGCTTTCCGTGGTCGTGGCGAGCGAGCGGGCCCGCGAACGCCTCGCCTTGATTGCCCTGCTGGCCGACACGCTGGCCGAGATGGCGGTGGCCGATTACGGGTTCCTGTACGACAAGGGCAGCCGCCTGCTGGCCATCGGCTACAACCTGACCGAGCGCAGGCGCGACGAGGGCCTGTACGACCTGCTGGCCTCCGAGGCCCGCCTTTGCAGCTTCGTGGCAATCGCGCAAGGCCAGCTCCCGCAGGAAACGTGGTTTGCCCTGGGCAGGCAGCTCAGCAGCGCCGCGGGCGGCACCGTGCTGTTGTCGTGGAGCGGCTCGATGTTCGAATACCTGATGCCGCGGCTCGTCATGCCGTCCTACGCGCATACTCTGCTGGAGCAGACCTGCAAGTCGGCCGTTCGCGCCCAGATCGAGTACGGCGACAAGCTCGGCATTCCCTGGGGCATGTCCGAAAGCGCGTACAACCTGTTCGACATCGGCATGAATTACCAGTATCGGGCGTTCGGCGTGCCGGGCCTCGGTCTGAAGCGGGGGCTTGCGGATGACGTGGTGGTGGCTCCGTACGCATCCATTCTGGCGCTGATGGTGTCACCCGACGAGGCGTGCAGGAACCTGCAGCGCCTGGCCAAGGAGAACCTGCTGGGTCGCTACGGGTTCTACGAGGCCATCGACTACACGCCTCGCCGCCTGCCGCCGGGCAAGACCGGCGCCATCATTTATGCCTACATGGCGCACCACCAGGGAATGGGGTTCCTATCGATCGCGAGCGTGCTGCTGGGACGCACGATGCAAGCGCGCTTTGAAGCCGATCCGTCCTTCCAGGCCACTCTGCTCCTGCTGCAGGAGCGGATCCCTCGCGCGGCGGCGGCCCACACCAAGGCCGTGGAACTATCGGTCATCCGCAGCACCGCGTCGGGACTGCCAGAGGCATCGGTGCGCGTGTTGGATACCGCCGACACCGCCATTCCCGAGGTGCAGCTCCTGTCCAACGGACGCTATCACGTCATGGTCACCAACAGCGGCGCGGGCTCGAGCCGTTGGAGAGACCTGGCCGTGACCCGCTGGCGCGAAGACGGTACCTGCGACAACTGGGGCACGTTCTGCTACCTAAAGGACAAGGACAGCGGCGCCATTTGGTCCACGTCGCACCAGCCTACCCTGACGCGGCCGAACCACTACGAAGTCATCTTCTCCGAGGGACGGGCAGAATTCCGCCGCACCGACCATCAGATCGACACGCACACCGAAATCGTCGTGTCGCCGGAAGACGATATCGAGCTGCGGCGCTGCCACCTGACGAACCGGAGCCGCGAACGGCGGACCATAGAAATCACCTGCTATGCCGAGATCGTCATCGCGCCGCCCATGGCGGACGAACTGCATCCGGCGTTCAGCAATCTCTTTGTGCAGACCGAGATCGTTCCGTCCGAACGCGCCATCCTGTGCTCGCGCCGGGGCCGCAGCCCGGCGGACAATCCGCCAAGAATGTTCCAGCTTCTGGCGATCCATGGCGGCAATCCTGGTACGGCGTCCTATGAAACCGACCGGTCCATCTTCCTGGGCCGAGGCCGCTCGGCGGCTGATCCCCAGGCGCTGGAGGGCGACGCGCCGTTGACGAACAGCCAGGGGTCGGTGCTGGACCCGATCTCCGCGATTCGCTGCGAGATCACCCTGGAGGCGGAGGAATCCGCGGTGATCGATCTGGTGCAGGGCGTGGGCGACAGCCGCAGCGCCTGCATGAACCTGATCAGCAAATACCGGGATCGCCACCTGGCCGACCGGGCCCTGGAACTGGCGTGGACGCACGCGCAGGTACTCGTGCGCCAATTGAACGCCACCGAGGCGGATGCCCAGCTCTATGCGCGGCTTGCCAACGCCATCGTCTACCAGAACCCGGCCATGCGCGCGGAGGCGGCGACGCTGCTGAAGAATCGCCGCGGACAATCGGGTCTGTGGGGATACGCCATCTCGGGCGACCTGCCCATCGTGCTGCTCCGGATCAAGGATCCGGCAAACTTCGAGCTGGTTCGCCAACTGGTCCAGGCGCATGCCTACTGGCGGCAGAAGGGCGTGGCGGTGGATCTGGTGATCTGGAACGAGGATACGGGCAGCTACCGCCAGGCGCTTCAGGACCGCATGATGGGTCTGATCTCCGCGGGCGTGGAGGCGCACATCATCGACCGCCCGGGCGGTATCTTTGTGCGCCCCGGCGACCAGATATCGGAAGAGGACCGCACGCTGCTGCTGGCGGTGTCGCGCATATCGCTCAGCGACGCGCTGGGTACGCTGGCGAACCAGGTGAACCGCCTGGGCCTGCCGGAGATCCGCACTCCGCCCATGGTGATCTCGACGCCGCCCCTGCCGCCTGCCGCGCAAGCGGCCGCCGCGCAGGAGCAGTCCGAGCTACTACATCACAACGGGCTGGGCGGTTTCACGCCCGACGGAGAGGAATACGTGATCACCACAAGCCGGGGCCAGCGCACGCCGGCGCCCTGGGTGAACGTCATTGCCAATGCCGGCTTCGGCACGGTCGTGTCCGAAAGCGGACAGGCCTATAGCTGGAGCGATAACGCCCACGAGTACCGCCTCACTCCCTGGCACAACGACGCGGTTAGCGACGCCTGCGGAGAAGCCTTCTACCTGCGCGACGAGATCAGCGGCCACTGCTGGTCCCCTGCGCCCTATCCGGCGGGCGGCGAGTCCGCCTACGTCACGCGCCACGGCTTTGGCTACACAGTGTTCGAACACTGGGAAGACGGCATCGAATCTGAACTGTGCGTCCATGTCGCCCAGGATGCACCGGTGAAGTTCTACGCGTTGACGCTGCGCAACCGGTCGGGGCGGCGCCGTCGCCTGTCGGCAACCGGCTACGTGGAATGGGTGCTTGGCGACCTGCGCGCAAAGACCTCCATGCACGTCACGACCGAGATCGATCCCGACACCGGTTCACTGCTGGCACGCAACAGTTTCAATACGGATTTTGCCAGGCACATCGCGTGGTTCGACACCAGCAGCGCGAGCCGGACCATGACCGGCGACCGCAAGGAGTTCATCGGCAGGAACGGCACCCTGCGCCACCCGCAAGCGTTGCGCCGCAGCCGGCTCTCGGGCAGGACGGGCGCGGGACTCGATCCCTGCGCGGCCATCCAAGTCCCCGCCACGCTGGAGGACGGTCAGGACGTGCGAATCCTCTTTCACCTCGGCGCGTCGGCGCAGGGTATCGAACAAGTCAGGCAACTGGTGCGCCAATACAGCGAGCCGGGCGCGGCCGGAAGCGAACTCCAGGCGGTCAGGCGGTATTGGCGGGACACGCTGGGTGTCGTGCGAATCGACACCCCGGACGCGGCCGTGAATACGCTGGCCAATGGCTGGCTGCTCTACCAGACGTTGGCCTGCAGGCTGTGGGCGCGCAGCGGCCACTACCAGTCGGGTGGCGCCTACGGCTTTCGCGACCAACTGCAAGACGTCATGGCGCTGGTGCTCGCCCGCCCTGCCCTGGCACGCGATCACCTGCTGCGCTGCGCGGCCCAGCAGTTCGTGCAGGGGGACGTGCAGCATTGGTGGCATCCGCCCACGAACCGCGGCGTGCGCACGCGCTGCTCGGATGACTACCTGTGGCTGCCGTTTGCCACCTGCCACTATGTGAAGGTGACGGGGGACACAGGTGTGCTGGCTGAAGAAGTGGGCTTCATTGAGGGCCGCCTGCTTAACCCCGGCGAGTCTTCCAACTACGACCACCCCATTGCGTCCAGGGAGTCCGCAAGCCTGTACGCGCACTGCGCCCTTGCCTTGTCGCACGCCTTGAGCGCCGGCGGCGCGCATGGCTTGCCGCTGATCGGCTCCTGCGACTGGAACGACGGCATGGACAAAGTCGGAGAAGCCGGGCGCGGCGAAAGCGTCTGGCTCGGCTTCTTCCTTTACGACACGCTGACGCGGTTCGCGCCAGTGGCCCGTGCGCAGGAAGACCTGGCGTTCGCCGCGCACTGCGAATCGGAAGCCGCGCGGCTCCGCTTGTGTCTTGAAGCGTCCGGCTGGGACGGCGGGTGGTACAGGCGGGCCTATTTCGACGACGGCAGCCCCTTGGGGTCCGCCGAGAATCCGGAATGCCAGATCGACGCCATCTCCCAAAGCTGGGCCGTGCTGTCGGACGCCGCCCGGGAGGACCGAGCCCGCCTGGCCATGCAGGCCGTGGACGACCGGCTCATCGACAACGCCCGCGGACTGATACGACTGCTGGATCCGCCTTTTGATTCCTCTGGCCTGAATCCCGGCTACATCCGAGGCTATGTGCCTGGCGTGCGCGAGAACGGCGGCCAGTACACCCACGCCGCCATCTGGACCGCCATGGCATTCTGCGGCCTTGGCGAAGATGCGCAAATCGGTGACCTGCTGACGATGCTAAACCCCATCAGCCATTCCGACTCCCCCGCAAAAGCTGCCGTCTACAAGGTGGAGCCTTATGTCATGGCCGCCGATATCTACACCACGCCCGGGCAACGAGGCCGTGGCGGCTGGACCTGGTACACCGGCTCATCGGGCCTGATGTACCGCCTGATCCTGGAATCGGTGCTGGGGATGCGCCGGCGCGGCGCATCCATGAGCTTTCACCCCTGCCTGCCCGCAGACTGGAACGCCTTCAAGCTGCACTACCGGCACGGGGCTACGGTGTACTCCGTGACCGCCCTGCGCGGACAGTCCGAGAATGGCGCGGGGTACGTGACGCTTGATGGAGTGCTGCAGAAATCGGGTGAAATCCCCTTGCTGGACGACGGAAGGGATCGCGAGGTCATGATCGTGTTACAGGCGTGATCTCCCCGCCGTTGCACCGTAGAGCGCACCAATAGATACCTATTAGTGTGTTGTGGAAGATGCCACGTGCCTGCCTGGATACCGTGAGGCGTTCAAAACGGTTGATGGCTCAATCAATTGGGAATGGCCGCTCTATTCCGGGACATGTCGCGCGCGCAAAACGACAGGCCGCTTAGGGCTCCAATCCCGCCACCGGCAAAGCGAACAGCACGATCCCCGGATTCGCCACGACAAACCCCGTGCCCGCCAGGAAGATCACGGGCGACAGCGCGCGCGCCATGTCCGCGCTACCTTGCGAATCTTGCACCGTAATGCGATACGACTGGTCCAGCGCCGTCTCCGTGGATCCGCCCGCCTGCGCCGCACCCGGCGTCGCCGGCCGGGCAAGATAGCGTTTGCCCTTGAGGTGGTGGGTGTAATAGACCATCCCTTCCTTTGTGGTCTGAAAGTGCATGGCCAGCGCCTGCTCCCGATCACGCGGCGTCGCGTTGTCCTTCAGTTGCAAGCGCACGTAGCCCCACGTGAAGCCGTCGGCCCCGACATAAAAGTTACGCGGAATCCCTGCGGTCAGGCGGGTGCGAAAGTCGGCTTTCATCGCCTGCGCCATCGCGGGCGGCATGTCGAACAGATAGTGATACTGCGGGCCCAGCACCGCAAACGTCTTGCCGTCCGACGACACCATCAAAGTGGAGACGTTTTCGGTGTAGGTCTTGGTCGACGCGCAGCCCGCCATCAGAAGGGCAAGCGCGGAGAGAAGCAGCGTGGTCAGAAAGCGTTGCATGGATCCATTGGTGCGTGTATTACCCGAGCACTACACGAACCAGCGCAACGTGTAGGCGTTGTACTCATCGCGTCAGATTGTAGACGCCAAAATCAAGCTGGTTTGTGCATTGCGCTCACCTGCGCGCTGACAGTCGAACAAGGTAAGAAATGGGACGAATGATTCGATGACTTCCATAGTCTGGCTCCGCTCGCCGGCCGACTGGCGCGGGGCGGTATAAATCCGTCACCGCGTTCATCACGATGTTCAAGAAGGCGCCGGGGAAGTATGCCTATCCCGAGGCAAGAAAAACAGCACCAACAACGAGCATGCTCCGGCGCAAAGGAACGCGATATCGTACCTGCCGCTGATCGCCACCGTCGCCGCGAAAGCAGCCGGCGCCACGATGTTCACCAAACTGACCAATATCGAGGCGCCCGCAGCAGTTTCCGCGATTTGGTGGGCCGGCGAGCGCCGGGCAACCTCCGCAATTTGCACACCGTTCCAACTTGCCGCGGAACAGCCAGCGACAAAGGCTAGAACCATGAGAGACCACAGCGGCCATTGCGCAGTGGTAAATCCCAAGAGAATTGTCGTGCCTGCAGAGAACAGGGCAGCAATCGACAGGCTTCCCGTGGCCGAACCCAAGCGGTCCGAGAGCCAACCCAACGCAATTCTGCCGACGACCCCGCCTACCTGCATCACGGCAAATATCGCACCCGCCAAGCTCAAGGAAAAGCCCAGCCTGTCCACCAGATAAACCACGGTGAATGCGAACCAGCAGCTTTGGGATACGGCAAACAGGCTGCCCACAATCGACATCTTCAACAAGCCGGGATTGTTTCCTAGCGACGCCAACGGCACGCTGAGCATGCGTAACGAGTGCAGCGTAGGCACGATGGATGTCCGCCGCCTCTTCGCCGAACCTCTCACATCCAAGATCTCGCTCAATCGCCAGGTCAGCGCGGTTGGTACCAATACAATCACCGCACAGACAATGAGGGCCAAACGCCAACCGATAAGGGCGATCACTACGGGAATGCACAGCCCCGCGATCATTCCGCCCAGAGGAACTCCCGCCTGCTTGACCGAGAACATGAGATTGCGCATCTCCGGCGGCGAGAATCTCTGCAGCACCTCACTGCCCGCCGGGTTCGCAGCCCCGTTGCTCATACCCATGGCAAAGCAGGCCACCAGGGCTACGGCCATGCTCGGGTAATAGAAAAGTCCCATGCTTGCCGTTCCCAAGACCAGCGCAAGCTGCAGACTGCGCGTTCCTCCAATTTGCCGAAGCATGGACGAGCCGACAACGAGAATCATCAGGCCGCCTAAAGCGTTGCTCGCAGTCAGGTAACCGATGGAACTACCGCTCCATCCGAACTCTTCGGACATTGCAGTGGCAACGATCGGGATGAGGCGTGAAAGAAACGCGGAGACAGTCTGTAGCGTAAAAATGGCGACTACAGGCATGACCCATGCGGTGGAAGAGCTCTTCATGGCGGTGGGACCCAAGATGGTGACGAGGGTGATCTCTCGTTAAAGCCAGGCGAAATGATACCTACTGCGCGGCGTCTGATTCGCCGATGGGACCGTCGCCCGTGACTATCTGCATGTTCAGGGCGACCTCAAAGCCCGCCCCCGGCCGAGATGGTCCGGGCCTGGTCGTCGAACTTGGCGCTCGCGGAATCGTTCGCAAACCCAGGTCGAGCCCGGAAGCCCCCCGAAGCACCAAGATAAGGCTGCGTGCCAGGCTTCGCGATAATTGGCCAGACACGAGAAATCCATCATTGATTTCGTCTTAAATCTGTGTAGCCTTTCGAAGTAGCAACCAAGCCGCACCGCTTTGCCAGATCGCTAGCCAGCGTCTATTGCGTCTTCCGGGATGCTCGCTGGTTTGCCCGTCCGCATGTCACTCGTACGTATTTCCTTAAATACCAGAGGGCGAAAATGGTTGAACCCCAAACCCTGGCGGAGCGGAAAACGGTAGGCCGGCAGGCGCGGCGCCGAGCGAAGCGATCTCAACATGCGCAGATCGGCAACACGGCGCGTGATCCCATCGAGTTTCTGAAAGCCAATAGTGCTGGCCGCGTCGAGGCACTGATTCCATTGCGTTATGGGCGCATGGCGGTGTCGCCGTTCACCTTCTTTCGAGGCAGCGCGATCCTCCAGGCCCACGACCTTGCGGGGACCGTCGATTCCGGCATCGTCTTTCCGATCTGCGGTGACGCCCATCTGATGAACTTCGGTGGCTTTGCAACACCGGAACGACAACTTGTCTTCGATCTGAATGACTTCGACGAAGCCGCGACGGGTCCATGGGAGTGGGACGTAAAGCGCCTTGCGGCGAGCTTGGCGATCGCCGGTCAACATGCGGGCGCTAAAAAAGGCACGATCAGCGACTTCATACACACGGCCGTCCTCGAATACGCTGCGCGCATGCGCGAGTACTCCAGCTTCAGCGCCCTCGAAATGTGGCACGAAATCCTTTCGTTCGAACGGTTGCGGGACAGTGCAGCAACGGACGAGGGGCGCAAACTCATCGACAAGACGATTGCAAAGGCCGGAACCCGTACCCACGACAGCGTATTGAGCAAAATGGCCGTGCAGCGCGACGGCGCCTGGACAATTCAAGATGCCCCGCCCGCCTTGTTCCATCCGGCGGGCCCGGCCTCGTTGCTCGGCCCCGCCAGCAACTGGACCGATACACATGCCTGGCGAGGCAAGCTGGCCAAGGCATTCGAGGCTTATACCGAGACGCTATCTGCCGACCAGCGCACCTTGCTACGGCACTACACGCTGAACGACATCGCCTTCAAGGTCGTCGGTGTAGGCAGCGTGGGAACTTTCTGCCTGGTGATGCTGTTCATCGATGGGCATGGGAAACCCTTGTTCCTGCAAGTCAAGGAAGCGCGCAATTCGGTGATCGCCGACTACTACCCCGCGTCAGGGGAGAAGCACCAGGGCGAGCGCGTGGTGGTCGGACAGCGGCTGCTGCAAGGCGCAAGTGATGCCTTTCTTGGCTGGACGTCCGGGCCTGCTGGCCGGAACTTCTATTTCCGGCAGTTGCGTGACATGAAGGTGTCGGCGGAGATCGAGCGTATGAGCAATACCTTGCTCCTGGGCTATTCCCGCTTTTGTGGCTGGGCGATGGCGCGAGCCCACGCCAAAGCCGGCGGGAAGGCCGTTGAGATTTCTGCCTATCTGGGGCGTGGAGAGGGCTTTTCCGACGCGCTGAACAAATACGCATTGGCTTATGCAGATCAGAATGAAGCGGACTATACGGCCTTCATTCGTGCGTGCCGCTCTGGAAAGCTGGAAGCCAGAAGCGACGAAGACATGGCAGCGGATTTCCGCATTTGAAGTCTTCTTTCAGACGCCCTACCCGCAGGCACGCATTTCGCTATCGCTCAGCGTATCGGGAAGTACATACCAGCCAAGGTTCCATTCGCGCCGCAATAGGGCGGACCCGATGCACCCGCGCCGGGCGGCTGCTCCTCGACGACCAGCCCATCACCCTGGCGCTTCAGGTTCAGAACCCAACCCTTGGTGTCGACGCTCTTGACCTGCAGGCGCTCGCCCTTGGCCTTGCCGGAGGCTTCCACGTTGCACGACCAGCTTCCGGTGCGAGGCTGGTCGGCCGAACCTTCATACAGGATGTCGCCGTCGGGCTTCTTCCAGAGCGTGATCTCGCCCGAGATGTTGCGCCATCTGCCGGTAAAGCCCTTGCGTTCGCCCAAGTCCAGCGAGGCGAGGAACGCGTCTCGATGTTTCATGCGGGTCGCGATTTCCTCGACGGGCTTGTTTTTGTCGAACGGCTTCTCGAAGGCGTCGTCGCGCACCTTGGTGAAATCGCGTTGGTCGCGCAACAACGCTTCGGCCGTCGCGGAGTCCAGGGATTTGCGCGCTTCGTTGTAGCGCTTGGCGATGCTTGCATCGAGCGCCGCGAGTTGCGGATTGGCGCAGATGGCTTTTTCTGCTCCCGTGCGTGCCTTGGCGCAGTCAAACGAAGGCGAGACCTCCGTCGCCGCCGCGGCGGACAGGGAAAGTGCGCACAGCACAGCGGCGCAGGCGGCGGGGAGTATCGTTTTGGTCAGCATGGTGTCGTGGATGATAGCGAGAATTTGCCCTGCCCGTCATCACTTCCCACAAGCGGAAAACGCTCATCGAGCCATCCCGTGATACCGCCGCGCATCACCTTCACCGGCCGCCCCAACTGAGCAAGCCGTATTGCGCCCCGTGTCGCGCCATTGCAATGCGGACCCGCGCAGTACGTCACGAAAATCGTGTCCATCGGATAGCTGGCCAACTTCGACTCGACGATTTTTCCATGCGGCAGATTTACCGCGCCTGGCACATGGCCCTGCGCGAACAGCGCAGGGCTACGCACGTCCAGCAGCACAAAGCCCGGTGTTCCGCCAGCGAACGCGCTGGAGACATCTGAACAATCGGTCTCGAATTGCAGCTCCGCGCGAAAGTGGGCGAGCGCGGATGCGCTGTCTGCGGCGGGGATGGCGGTGACGGGATTGGTGGTCGGCATAAGAGAACCTTGAACAATAGGCCTAAGGAAGAGATTCGCCCGGAAAGATCGATCCAGGAGCCTCATTCTGACGTCGCACCGCGATCCGGATAAGTGGCGTAAATGCCATTAACCGGTAACATCACGCCATGCACAAACATCTCGTCGTCGCGCTGGCCTATGACCGGCTGTGTACTTTCGAATTCGGCTGCGTGACCGAGCTGTTTGCGCTCGAGCGTCCGGAGCTTGGCGTCGATTGGTATCGCTTTGCAGTCTGCGCAAGCGAGCCCGGCCCGCTGCGTGCGGCAGGGGGCATCACGGTTGCCGCGCCCTACACCCTCAAGCTGCTCGATCAGGCGGACACGATCGTGGTCCCCGGCTGGCGCGATGCGGACGAAATGCCGCCATCGCCGTTGCTGAAGAAGCTCCGCAAGGCGTACGAGCGGGGCGCGAGGCTCTGCTCGATTTGTTCCGGTGTGTTCGTGCTGGCGGCGGCGGGGGTGCTCGACGGGAAAACTGTCACCACCCACTGGCGATACGCCGCAAAGCTGCAGCAACGCTACCCGCAAGTGCGGGTCGAGCCGGATGCGCTGTATGTCGATGAAGGACAGATCATCACGTCGGCAGGCTCGGCAGCCGGTCTGGACATGTTGCTTCACCTCGTGCGACGCGATTACGGGGGAGCCGTGGCAAACCGGGTCGCGCAGCGGCTCGTGGTGGCGCCGCATCGGGAGGGTGGTCAGGCGCAATTCGTGCCGCGCCCCATGCCGCATGACGAAAGCGGGCGCGTGGCCAAGCTGATGGACTGGATGCGCCGACATCCCGCTTTGCCGCACACCTTGCGCTCACTGGCAGAGCACGCCGCCATGAGCCCGCGCACGCTGCAACGGCAGTTTCATGACGCGACGGGCATGGCGCCGTATGAATGGCTTGTCCGGGAACGGGTGGCGGCCGCCCGGGACATGCTCGAAGCCAAAACGCCCTTGCCGATTGGCCGCATTGCCGAACTGGCCGGGTTCGGCTCGGAAGAGTCCATGCGCAGGCACTTCCGGCGCATCGTACTGACGAGTCCGACCGCTTACCGGGACAAGTTCGGCAACGGCGTGTAGGCGGTTTCGGGAAGACCGCTCAACTCTTGGCAGCCGTCGGCCCTACCAGCGGATCGTATACGGCCTGTCCCCCAGCCCCCACACGCCGTCTTTCCGTTCCAGCATGATGTGCCGGGTTTCCCACTCGTCCGGCTGATCCTTCGAGGGAAAGCCGCTTATCTGAGGATAGAACGCGGGGTCCGCCGCCCAATCCGCGGTGGCGCGATCCAGCCGCCATTCGAACTTCACCGCCGACACCGCGTTGGGGTTTTCGTCGAACGGATTCTTGCCCGGCTTGGTGTAGTTAAGAATCTTGCCGACCTGCAGGCCAGGGGCGCAGAACTTCGCGGTGTAGAGCAGTTTGGAACCGAAGAGGGCTTGGCCGTCGGTATAGTACGCGCGGCCCTTTTCGGTCAGCGCCATGTGGCTAGTGGCGTCGTCGGGATCCTCATCCGGTTTTGGAGGTGAACCGTCGCCATCGGCGCTGACGCGCTTGACCGTGATGAGTTCGTGCTTGATCAGCGCTTGCACGATTTTGTCCTGCTCTTGCAGAAAGACAGTGTAGACATCGGTCGGCAAGGGCCGCACACCCACCACGTTGACGCAGGCGCTGCCTGGCGCATTGGTGGGCGTCGCCATGGCGTCGACCAGGATGTTGTGTATCTTGCTTTCGGTCAGGCCTGGGCCCAGCGGGGATTCCTTCCAGGCATAAAACCCCACGGCTGCGACGATCGCCAGACCCAAGGCCCAGACCTTGCGCGGAATTCGGCGGCGTTTGGGCGTGCGCGACTGCTGATTCATTCCCTTCCTTGCGGCTGGTGGTCTCGCGATAGTAACGCGGGACGCAGGGGGCTTGCAGCGCGCCCGGCCGCGTCCCGCGGGTGGACCCATTCCGCCGTCAGGGCTCGTACTTCGAGATCTTCGTGCCCTCGAGCGATACGCCTGCCATCAGGCCTCCGTTGTTCATCACGAAGCCAACAATCGGCTGCTTCGCGGTGTTCGTGTCGATGCGTCCGTTAGCGCCAATATTGACGATCGCCACCGTGGCATCGGCGCCAACGGTCCAGCCGCTGCTGTTGCGAAACTTGTTCAAGGCGTCATCCGTCATGAACAGCAGGACCATGGCCTTCGATTGCGCACCCGCTTGAAAGCCGATCGACCCGGATGTGGTGTGGTAGTAGCCTACCGCCGACTGCCCCACGCGCAGCACACCTTTGCCATGCTCGGCGCCGACAATGAAACTTCCGCTGAGCACATCCGGGAAAATCAGCACGCCCCTGGCACGAGCGACCAGTTCCCTGGACGACGGTGCGGCTTCGTAAAGCTTGGACAGGGTCGCGTTGGCCGCGTTGTTCAACGCTTCCCGCGTATCGGTTTTCGGCGCGGCGGACGGCTTGGACGGCGGCGTCGTGGTACAGCCGCCAAAAACAAGGCCAGCCGCAACGATGGTGAAGAGGGCCATACCTGTCCGGCAGACGGCAGAATATTTATGAGACATGACGTTCTCCTTTTGTGGTGTGTCGCACGGGAAACTAGGCAAGACATGAAGAAAGCAAGGGGAAAACCGGCGCCGGGAAGGACGCGCGGGCCACGCGATCGCTACGGTATGACCATGCGCGTTCAGGGTGCGACCTGATAGCCGCGCTGCTGCATGCAAGCGGCATAGGCCGACGATGCGTTCGTAGTCTGCTGCGCCTGGTCCGCGCGATCCTGACGCCGGTCCTGGCGTTGGCGCGACCCGCCCACCACCATGCCCGCTGCGGCGGCGTCCTTCGCCTGGTTCTGTCGGTACGCCTGCTTGGTGTCGTCATCCATGCGGTCATACACCTCTTCGTGCTGGCGGCCACGCGCGCCCGCGACGGCAGCGCCCGCTGCGGCACCGGCTGCGGCGCCGCGGGCTCGTCCGCCCGCCGACGGCGTGTCGGCGCCCGCCGCGCTCGTCGTGTTGGCCGACTGCGCCTGGCACGCGGCGATGTCCTGCTGGGTCAGTTCGGGAGTCTGACCTTTGAGCGGCGTAACGGTCTGGGCGGTCGTTGACAGGCAGACGCCTGAGAGCACGATCGCCATACAAGGGAAAATCGACTTGTTCATGAGAATCTCCAGGTCCACATCGCCCGGGTCGCCAGCGCTCATGTCCCGTTTGGCGGACACCAGCACCAGCCCGGCTTTCAGGCTTCCAAAGGTGGAAAGCTCCGTGTCATGCAGTTCAGGGGTACAAGTTCGAACAGCCGTAGACGAGCAGCGTGTTTCGCGGGCCCAGCGCGAAGCACGAAACCAACTCAAACGGGAAAAGGCGGGGTAGATGAGACGTATCGCGGATATTCATTGCGGCCTCCGATGCATAAGACAACGGTCAATGAAGATGCCTCTTGCGCAGCTCCTAAAGAGCGGCAAGTGCCGAATTGCGATTCGTCACATGGGACTTGTTCTGGTCAGGCGCCAGGCGCAGCGCACCATGATTGATGCGACAACTACCCCTTGCGGGTGATCGTCCCAATAGTCTCAAAGATGCTGATTCTGCAGATGAATATACTGCGCCGAATAAAAAACGACACCATCGTTTTTACAGTGACGGAAGACACCTCGGCCGGTTGGTGGTCGCCTTGCGGCTGGCGGTCGGGCGATAGTAGGGCTGCCGCGCGGCAGCCCCGGTTTCAATGGCGGATTTCCGCCAGAAACTTCTGCGCGCGGGCAGTCTGCGGCCTGTTGAAGAACGCGTCCGGCGTTCCGGTTTCCACAATGCGCCCGGCGTCCATGAACCACACGCGATCCGCGACTTCCCGGGCGAAACCCATCTCGTGCGTGACACACACCATGGTCATGCCGTCCTTGGCCAGGCCCTTCATCACTTGCAGGACCTCGCCGACCATTTCCGGGTCCAGGGCGCTGGTCGGTTCGTCGAACAGCATGACGGGCGGGCTCATGGCCAGCGCGCGGGCAATGGCCACGCGCTGCTGCTGACCGCCGGACAATTGCGCGGGGAAGGCGTCCGCCTTGTGGGCAAGCCCCACCCGTTCCAACAGTTGCATGGCGCGCTCGCGGGCTTCGGGGCGGCGGGCGCGCTTGAGCTGCAGCGGCGCCAGCATCAGGTTGTCCATCACGGACAGATGCGGAAAGAGATTGAACTGCTGGAACACAAAGCCGATATGGCTGCGCAGCGCGTCCAAGTGCACGTCCTTGCCGTAAATGTCCTTGCCGTCGACTTCAATGACGCCCTTCTGGATGGGCTCCAGCCGGTTGACGGTGCGGATCAGCGTGGATTTACCCGAGCCGGACGGCCCGCACACCACGACGACCTCGCCTTTGCCGACCTGCGCCGTCACGTCGGCCAGGGCCTGATATTCGCCATACCACTTCTGCACTTCGGAAAATCGGATCATGTCGGCACCACTTTCTGGGTAGGCGCAAGTCCGGCGCGCCGTCGGCCAATACGGCGTTCGGTCAGGTGCACCAGGGAACTCAGGCCAAAATTCAGGACGAAATAGGTCAGCGCAAGCAGCCCGAACACTTCGAACGGCTTGGTCAGCAACACGCTGTTGATCTGGTTGGCGGCGTAGGTCAGCTCCTGCACGCTGATCACATAGGCCAGCGAGGTTTCCTTCACCGTGGAGACAAACTGGCTCAGCATGCTGGGCAGCATGTTGTAGAGCGCCTGCGGCAGGATGACGCGACGCATGGTCTGCATGTAGGACAGGCCCAGCGCCCGGCTGGCTTCCTGCTGCCCTGGCGGCAACGCCTGGATGCCGGCGCGGATGATTTCGGCCAGATAGGCGCTTTCGTAGCAGACCAGCGCCACCACCATCGTGGTTGTGCCGGCGACGGGGCGGCCGATGATGATGGGCACGAAGAAGTAGGCCCAGAAGATGAACATCAGCAGCGGCAGGCCGCGAACCAGGTAGACCACGGCCGACGAGGGCCAGTAGAAGATCCGGTATGGGCTGATTCGCCCCAGCGCCAGCAGCACGCCGCAGGGTAGCGCCAGGGCGAGGCTGATGGCAGCCAGACCCAGGGTGGCGGCCAGTCCGCCGATCGGACCATGCGGATACTGGCCGATCAGAAGCAGCAGCCAATTGTCTTTGAGGATGTCCCACATGGTCAGCGCACTCCCAGCGGACGGTAGCGTCGTTGCAGGATCGCGCCGCCGCCCATGATCAGGAACGAGAGCACGAGATAGATGGCCGTCACCGCCGCATAGGCCTCGAACGTGCGAAACGTGTTGTTCTCGATCTCGCGCCCGGCCGCCGTCAGCTCGGTGACGCCGATGGCCATCGCCAGGCTGGTGTTCTTGAGCAGCAGCAAGGTCTGGTTGAGCAACGGCGGGATCGCAATGCGGAAGGCCTGCGGAAGCACCACCTTGCGCATGGTCTTCAGGAAACTCAGGCCCAACGCCCGCGCGGCCTCGACCTGCCCGGGCGGGATACCGCGCACCGCGCTGCGCAGATCTTCACAGACGTAGGCCGACATCACCAGCCCGATAGCGATGCAGGAAAGGATGAACTCGCTGCCATGACTGTTGAGCCAGTCCGTGACAGGGGCCGGCAGCAGCGCGGGGACGCCGAAATACCAGAACATGATGTGCACCAGCATGGGCACGTTGCGGTGGAACGCGACATACGTCGCGATCAAACCATTGGCAACGGGCGAGCCCGTCAGGCGGATCACCGCCAGCAGGCTGCCCACGAAGAACGCCAGAATCCAGGAAAGCCCGGCCAGCGCCAAGGTGGTGATCAACCCCCTGAGCAGCCAGTCCGGGTACTCGCCTTGAAAAATGGCGCCGAAGTCGAAGATGTAATGCATCGAACCAGGCTCCAGCGCGCGCGGCGCATCAACCCTTGATGGCTTCGATATGGAAGTCGCGCTTGATGTTGAACTGGGTGCCGGTGCCGAACCACTTATCGAAGGTCTTAGCGGCCTGTCCGGAAGCCTCCATACCGTCCAGCACCTTGTTCACCTGATTCAGCATCGCCGTGTCGCCCTTGCGCACGCCGACGCCCCACGGTTCGATGAACAGCGCGGGCTCCAGGATCTTGACCGGCACGGCGCTCGAGGCGGCCTGGTTCTGCAGCTTGACCAGCATCAGTTCCGAACCGACGAAGCCGCTCACCTTGCCCTGCTGCAACGCCAGGAACGCGCCGCTGGGATCCTTGAAAGTGACGGGTTCGACGTTCGGGATGTTCTTGCGCGCGCCCTGCTCCGACGACGATCCGCGCACGGCGCTGACCCGCTTGCCGGCGAGATCGGCGGGCGCTTTCAGATCCTTGTCCGATTCACGCGACAGGATCTTCTGCGGGCTGACGAAATGCTGGTGCGAGTAATCGATCTGCTTGGCGCGCTCCGGCGTCCAGCCCAGATTGGCTGCCACCACGTCGACGCGGCCGGCGATCAGTTCGGGGATACGTGCTTCGACGGCGATCAGCTTGAGCTCGAGCGGCACGCCCAGGCTGTCGGCCAGCGCCTGGCACACGTCGACTTCATAGCCGACGATGCCGCGGGTCTTCGGATCCTGGAAGCTGAACGGCTCGGCCGTGCCCATGGTGCCGCAGATGAATTTGCCGCGTGCCTTGATGTCCTGAAGCGTGTCGGCATTGGCAGCGGGAGCAAGCGTCGCGGCCAGGCCAACGATGGCGACGAAGGAGGAGATGAACGTCTTCATGGAATTCCCTTGATATGTAGGTATGGATGCTGCAAAAAAGCCGGTGTCAGGCCAGCCGCGCGCACGCGTCGCTGATCCGGCGGCAACCCTCTTCGATGTTTTCCATCGACGTCGCGAAGCTCAGCCGCAGATACGGCGACAAGCCGTACGCCGTGCCGTCCAGGCAGGCCACGCCAGCCTCGTCCAGCAGGTACATCACAACGTCGAGATCGCTGCCCAGCTTGTGGCCGGCAGGCGTGGTCTTTCCCATCAAGCCTTCGACTGAGGGATAGACGTAGAACGCGCCCTCCGGCACCGGGCAACGGATGCCAGGCACCGCGTTCAGCAGCGCCACGATGCGGTCGCGCCGATCATGGAACAACGCGTTGGCGTCATGAACGCACTGCTGATCGGCGGTCAGCGCGACGCGCGCGGCCGATTGGCTGATCGCGCTGACGCAGCTCGTGCTTTGCGAGATCAGCGTGGCCATGGCCTTGATCAGCGCCTTCGGGCCGCCCGCGTAACCCAGACGCCAGCCCGTCATCGCGTAGGCTTTCGAGACGCCGTTGATGGTCAGCGTGCGCGCGGCCAGCTCCGGTACCACTGCCGCGGGCGACACATGCCGCGCGCCGCCATAGGACAGGTGTTCGTAGATCTCGTCGGTCAGAAGCCAAACATGCTGATGCCGTGCCAGCACCTGCGCCAACGCGCGCAACTCGTCCGCGCTGTACATGGCGCCGGTGGGGTTGCTGGGCGTGTTCAGCAAGACCCACTTCGTGCGCGGCGTGATGGCGCGCTCCAAGGCGGCCGGGGTCAGCTTGAAGCCGTCCGACTCGGGACAGATCACCACGACCGGCGTGCCGTCATTGACCAAGACCATGTCGGGATAGGAGACCCAGTACGGCGCCGGAATGATCACCTCGTCGCCGGCCTGCACGGTGGCGGCCAGCGCGGTGAAGATCAGCTGCTTGGCGCCCACGCCGATGATGAGTTCGTCCGTGCCGTACTCCAGGCCGTTCTCGCGCTGAAATTTGGCGCGCACGGCGTCAAGCAGCGGCTTGGCGCCGACAGAAGCCGTATAGCGGATATCGCCGCTGTTGAGCGCGTCTATGCCTGCCTGGACAATATGGCCCGGCGTGGGCAGGTCGGGCTCGCCCACCGTGAAGTCCACGATGTCGCGGCCCTGGGCGCGCAGTTGGTCGACCCGGCTCTTGGCCACCATGCTGGGCGACGGTTTGATGGCGCGGGTGCGTCCGGCCAGGAAATCCGCGGTTACGGCGCTCATGCGAGCCCCCGCGCGGCAAACGCAGCCTGCATCCAGCTCTGGCTTTTCTCGCCGGTGGCGATTTCCGCCATGATGCGCGCTTCCTTGTCGGCATGCGCACGGGCGGCGGCGATCAGGGCCTCGGCGTCCGACGCCGCGAAGCTGACCAGCCCGTCCTCGTCGCCCACCAGGATGTCCCCCGGGTTGACGACTTGCCCGCCGATCGAGACCGGGACGTTGACCTCGCCGGGGCCGTCCTTGTAGGGGCCGCGGTGGATGTGGCCGCGCGCATAGCAAGGGAAGCTGTCGGCTTCGAAGGCAGCAACGTCACGGATCGCGCCGTCCACCACGACGCCCGCGCAGCCATGAACCTGCAGATAGCGCTTCATGATTTCGCCGAGCACGGCATTGGACAGATCGCCGCCGGCGTCCACCACCAGTACGTGGCCCGGCTGGATCTGCATCATGGCCTTGTAGATCAGCAGGTTGTCGCCGGGGCGGGTCTTGACCGTCAACGCGGTGCCGACCAGCTTGCCGCTTCCGTTGTAGCGGCGCAGTCCGCAGATGCCTTCGCGGCGTGCAAGGTTGTCGCTGAGGTGCGGGGTGACGATGCCTGCAAGCGCTTCGCGTATGGAAGCGGGCGCAACGGGAGGTGCGGGCAATTGGCGCGCGCCGGTGGAAATGGAAGCCATGTCGGTCTGCTTGTCCTAAGTCGAAGGACGCTCCGTATTTCGCGCTGTCGCTAGCGAGGCGGGGCGGCCGGTAATGAATCAGACCGAATGGTGCGAGCTTTTGCGATTCCGAAAAAGGGATTAAATTTCAGCGAACTTCATCACTTCTTAGAATATAGGGGTTACCCCCTATCGGAACTTTCGGAATGAACCTCATGCCCTGCTGCACGCCCGCATGCTGACTTTCAAACAGATCGAAGCGCTTTACTGGACCGTGCGGCTGGGGACTTTTTCTGCCTCGGCGCAGAAGCTGCACACCACGCAATCGGCCATCACCAAGCGCATCCAGGAACTCGAAGCCGACTTCGACATCGCCCTCTTCGACCGGTCAGGCCACCGGGCCGAGCTGACGGCGCGGGGGCATGAGATCTACGCCTTGGCCGAGCAGATGCTGGGTCACCGCGACCGCTTGCTGGCTCGCCTGAAGGGCCAGCACACGCTGACGGGCACCTTCCGGTTCGGCATCACCGAGATCACCGCGATGACGTGGCTGCCCGCCCTCATCCGTCTGCTGCGCGTGCACTATCCGCGCATCACGCTGGAACCGCACATCGACCTGGGCGCCGATCTGCTCAAGCGTCTGCAGGCCGGGCAACTGGACATGGCCTTTCTTCACGGTGAGTTCGCCGAACCGAATTTGCAGGTCGTCGCGCTGCAGCGCCTGGAATTTGCCTGGATGGGCAGTCCCGACCTGATCGACGCCAGCCGCATCTACACGCCGGCCGAAATTGCCCGGCTGCCGCTGCTGCGCCAGAGCCGCGAGTCCGGGCTGAACATGATCTACGACGGCTGGCTGCGCCCGCACACGGCGGCGAGCAACATCTTCACGATCAACAGTCTCATCGCGATGGCCGGTTTGACCGCCGCCGGGTTCGGCGTGAGCTGCCTGCCACGCGACTACTTCGCGGACATGGTCAGCGCGCGGCAACTCGTCATCGCGCGCACCACGGTCGCGCCGCCTCAGTCGGTGTACAGCGCGATGTTCCGCCGGGATGCGGATGTGGCGTTTTGCGAGAGCGTGGCGGAATTGGCGGAAAGCTGCTGCGAGTTTTCAACGGGCTGGCGTTTGCGTTAAGGCGGGAAAATGGCCGCATGCGCGGCCGCTTCAACCGGGGTCGCGCTGGATCAATCGACCTTTGCGCCCGACTGCCGCACCAGCTCCGCCGCCGCCGGCATCTGCTCTTTCACGAACGCCCAGAACTCGTCCGGCGTATTCGGTTTTCCGGGAAACGCGCCCTGCTCGACGAACTGCTTCTGCATCTCGGGCTTGGCGATTGCCTTGTTCAAGGCCGCATTCAACGTTTCCAGCACCGGCTTCGGCGTGCCCGCCGGGGCGACAAGACCGTACCAGTTATCCGTGTAGAGCTTCGTGCCCTCTTCTTCAAAGGTCGGAACATCCGGCATGGCGGGATGGCGCTCCCTTGCCGCCACGGCCACTGCGCGCAGCTTGCCGCTTCGCACGTACGGAACAGGCCCTGTCGTAATGGCAAAGTCCATGCGGCCGGCCATCAGATCGACCAGCATCGGGCCGGAACCCTTGAACGGAATATGCGTGATATCGAGGCCGGTGAGCTTGATGAACTGGGCCGCGGCCAGATGCTGGGACGAGCCCGAGCCGCCGGATCCATAGTTCAGCTTTCCAGGCTGCGCCTTGGCCGCCGCGATGATGTCCGGGACCGATTTGAACGGCGAGTCATTCGGGACCAGCAGCGTGCCCGGGGATGTGTTGATCTGGCCGATTGGCGCGAAGTCCTCGATCGGCCGGTAGGGCAGCTTGGAGAACAGCGCGGAATTGAAGCCATGGGACGCGGAAGTGGCGAGCATGATCGTGTAGCCGTCGGGCTTGGCTTCGGCGACGAGCTTGGACGCAATGTTGCTGCCCGCGCCCGGGCGGTTGTCAACGATGACCGCCTGCTTCAATGTCGCCGCCATTTCGGCGGCGACAAGCCTGGCAAGCACGTCCGCGGATCCTCCCGCGGCCCAGCCCACAATCAGGGTGATGGGGCGCTCCGGAAAGGCGCCTTGGGCGAGGACGGGAAGGTGCGCACCCGCCAGACTCGCAAGGGCGAGGCAGAGCAGGCGGCGCCGGGTGGCGGCCGAGGTCTTCATGGTTTGTCTCCTGGTGGTTTTTTTTGGGGGTGGTAAGAATCGTGGCGCTATGGCGATCTTCCATCGACGACGATGACGTCCGGGGGCAGCGGCTGGCCTTGGAGCGCAGCCACCACGCACTGCGCGGCGCGTCTGTTGGCGCGCGCCAGTCCTTCACGGCTCGAGCCGCCGGTGTGCTGCGTGCAAATGACATTCGGCAGCGCCAGCAACTCGCGGGTGACCGCCTCAAGCGACGCGTCACGTTCCGATCCGATGACATCGAGCCCCGCGCCAGCAAGCCTTCCGCGCCGTAGCGCCGCCAACAATGCCCCATCCTCGACCAGTTCGCCGCGTGCGGTGTTGATGAGTATCGCGTCGGGCTTCATGCGGACCAGGGCGTGCTCGTTGATCAGGTGCCGGGTGGAATCGGTCAGCGGGGCGTGCAGGCTGATGAAGTCGCTGTTTGCCAGGACAGTATCCAGCGTAGCCAGTTGCACGCCGTGCAGGTCCGCTTCATCTTGACGCAGGTAGGGGTCATGCGCGATGACGCGCACGTCGAACCCTGCCAGCCTGCGTGCCACCAGCCGCGCGATACGCCCCATGCCGATCAATCCAACCGTCTTTCCCGACAGCTCCGTCCCCACGAGAACGCCCTTCTCGCCGGACTGCATGCGCCGGTGCGACTCGACGTAGCGTCGCCCCACGGCGAGCATCAATCCGACAGCGTGGTCGGCCACGGTCGCTTCATTGCTGCCGGGTGTGATGGTCAGTAGCCTGCGGTGCGCCTTCACGGCGGCGGCATCGATCGTGTCGTACCCAACGCCCCGCCGCGCGAGCACTTGCAGTTTGGGGTAGCGCGCCAGGAGGTCCGACGAAACCGGGGGGATTCCCATGATCCAGGCGCGGCAACGTGCGAGCGCATCGTGCATATCGCCCGTGATCACCGAATCGACCGCGTCAGGCGCAATGCCGCCCGTAAGCACTTGCAGACCCGCATCGCGCAGGATGTCCGCCGCCTTGTCATCAAAGAAGCGCGCGGTCACGAGAACACAGGTTGTTGGAATCACGGCATCTCTCGTTGGTGCTAGGAACGCAGCCAGCGCCGCGCGCGCTCGACGATGGGGCGATCGATCATTCGACCGTCCAGCGTCACCACCGCAAGCCCTTGGGCATTGGCCTCGTCATCTGCCGAGAGCACCCTGCGCGCCCAAGCGAGTTCATCCTCGGACGGGCCAAACCCAACGTTGGCCACAGGCACTTGCCGGGGATGTATGCAGGCTGTGCCACTGAAGCCGACATTGCGCGCAAGCCGGATCAGACTGGCGAACGCCGCCATGTCGTTGATTTCCGCGATGCTGCCGGGCAGGCCCCAGCACGCCAGCCGGTATGCGCGTGCGCAACACGTCACGGCCTGCGCCGCCCACAAGAGGGACTGCGGATCCGCTGGCACGCCCATCTCGGTTGCGTAGTCCTCGGCGCCGAACCCCAGCGCCGCCACCCTGGGGTGCGACGTGGCGATGCGTTGCGCCTGCATCACGCCCAGCGGCGTTTCAATGAGGGCGGCGATGGGAAGGCCGGCAGCATCCGGCGCCTGACGCCCATCGATACATGCCGCAAGCGCCTGCACGTCTTCCGGCGACTCGACCTTTGGCAGCAATATGCCGTGCAACCGCGATAGCGGCAGTGCGTCAATGTCCAGCGCAAACAGATCCCTGGACGCATTCACGCGAACCATTACGGGAATCACGTCGGCCAGCGCCTCGATGGCGCGCCGGGCCATGACGCGCGCCTCGCCTTTCAGCGCGCCGGGGACGCCATCTTCGAGATCAATGATGATCGCATCGGCGCCGCGCGCCGCCGCCTTGGCCCACAGATGCTCCGAGGTGGCGGGAACGAATAGCAGGGAACGCACGTCATTCAGTTGCACTTGATTGCTCCGCGCGCTGAGAGTTCTTCGATATGCGCGTCGTCCAAGCCCGCCTCCCGCAGGACTTGCGCCGAGTGCTGTCCCAACAGCGGTGCGGCATGCCTGATCTGGCCGGGCGTGTTGACAAGGCGCGGCATGACGTTCTGCATGAACGTGCCGCCGGCTTGAGATGGCGTCACGTAGCAGGCGCGATCGACCACGTGGGGATCGGCAGCAAGCGCGGCGGCGTCATGAATCGGCCCCGCAGTCACGCCTTGAGCGCGCAGATGCGCCAGGCATTCGTCGCGGTCAAATTTGGCGATGGCATCGGCGATGAGGGCATCGAGCTCTGCATCATTGGCGAGGCGCGCGGCATTGGTGGCGAAGCGCGCCTGCCCGGCGAGATCGCCGCGGCCGATGGCCTCCAGCACCCGGCGAGCCATGGCGTCCGTGGATCCCGACAACGCCACCCAACCGCCGTCCTTGCACTGATACACCCCGCGGGGAGACGCGATTTTCACGGAAGGTCCCGTCACCCGGCCGGTAGCCGAATATGTGGTGACGTCGGGACCCATGATGGCAAGCATCGGCTCAAGCAGGGAGAGGTCCACCACCTGCCCCTGCCCGCCTTTTACTTCGACCTCGCGGACCGCCGCCACGGTCGCAAACGCGCCAGCCAGGCCGGCCACCATGTCGGCCAGCGCCAGGTTGGGCAGCTGGGGAACGCCATCGACAGCGTGCTTATGCGCAAACCCGCAAAAACCTTCGAGCAGGCTGCCGAATCCCGGCAGATCCCGATACGGCCCCGTCTGGCCCCAACCGGAAATGCGCACGATCACGAGCTGACGGTTGATGTCGTGCAACGACGCCGGCGCCAGTCCCATGGCCTCCAAGGTACCGGGCCGGAAGCTCTCGATCAGCACCTGCGCGCCTGCCACAAGCCTGCGCAACAATTCGATGGCCTCATGATCACGCAGGTCCAAGGCGAGGCTCTTCTTGTTGCGGCCATACACCTGCCACCAGGCGTCCAGGAAGGCGCCATCGCCCAGATCTTCACGCCAATGTCGCAACGTATCGCCTTCGCGTGCGGACTCCACTTTGATGACGTCGGCGCCGAAATCTGCCAGTTGCATGGACAGCATGTTTCCCGCAACCAGCCGTGAAAGATCCACGACCCGTACGCCGGACAGCGGGCCCGCCGAAGCGCTATTGGGTGGGGTAGTCGAATTGCGTTCCATAGAATCGGGCAGAAGCTGTTGATGGGCGGGCGGCTGGCATGAACGATGCGGGCGCGCCGACTTGCACGTGCGCGGCAACGCGGCCCTTTAGAATGCAACCACCGTTCAGCCTTGATCCATCCTAACGTAGACTATGTGCTATGGCAAATAATGATATAGCAAGGAAAACCCTACCCGCTTCCGGACCGAAGCGTAAGCCGGCGTCCAAAAAGGACGTGGATTCGCACCGGCCCGAGGTGCTCATCACCTATCGCGTTTCCGTCCTGGCGCAAACGCTCTCGCGCCTGGTTGATGCGTCGGTTCGCGCGAATCTGGATCTGACAAGCCGCCAGTGGCGCGTGCTGGTGGTGTTGAGCCGGCTAGGAGGTTCGTCCGCGTCCGGGGCAATCGCACGGATGGCCAGCTTCGACCACAGCCAGGTCAGCCGGGTCACGATGGAGCTGGCCGAGAAAGGCTTGCTGACCATGTCGAACGATCCGGATGACCGCCGCAAGCAGATCCTTACCTTGACGCCGGATGGGATCGAGCAGCTCCGGCTCGGCCTGCCTCATTCCCTGGAACGGGAAGCGCGGCTACGAGGCCGCTTGACTGAAGACGAGTACGCCAGCTTCATGAAGGTGCTCGGCGTGCTGGAGGACGAGGCAAACAACCTCCTGGAAGAGGTCAAGCGTGGCGGCTGACATCCCTTCCGCGAGCAGATCCGCTTGCCGGCCATGCACGAGCGAACGCGCCCGGGCGTAGTCGACCGGAACAATCTCGCCCGGGCTACAGCATCCTTTTTTCGACGTGCGAATAGCCAAAGTTGTAGAAGCTGCCAACCCGGGACAGCATCTCGGGTTCTTTATCCCGCTCTGCCCAGATGCGCGCCAACCGCAGCGTGTCCAGCTTGGTGACTTGAATATCCACACAGATCAAGGAGATCGCATTGGTGCTGAATTCAGGCTGGCCGCGCGGCGGCGCGCGATTCGTTGCGATAGACTCCCGGCTTGTTTGGCATTGAATCAGCAGGAGTTCACGCAATGAGCAGCATTTTCCCAGACGATATGTGGGCGGTCGGCGAAGCCCGGATCAACGGTCTTCCGGTTGTCATTCGTTTTCGTACCGGGCTGCCGCCCGAGTCCGATCGCCAGGTCAACGACAACCTGATCATCATCACCTGGGCGTATCAGGGCATCGAGACCGGCATGCCGAATGACGAAGACAAGCAGCGCACCAACGCGTTTGAAGAAGCCATCGAAAAGGGCTTCGAGAATTCGGACGCGGGTGTGCAGGTGGCTTGCCTGACCGGCAATCATCAGAAGGAATGGCGTTACTACACGCCGAATGTCGAAGCCTTCCTGGAAGCGTTCAACACGTGCCTGGCGGGGCATCCGGCCTATCCGATCGAACTGCGCATGTTCAAGGATCCGGACTGGAATGCCTTGTCTGGATTGCAGCCCGAAGGGTCGGACCAACTGCATTGATGGTCGCGGGCGTCGGTCAAGCGCTGCGGCAGGAGCCACAGCGCGATCGTTCTACTCTGTTTGCGCCGCTTCACTCAGCGATTTCAGCACGGTCCAGCCGGACTCGATGTGCTTGCGCATGGCCAGCATGGCGGCCGAGGCGTCGCCAGAAGCGAAGGCCTGCAGGATTTCCTCGTGTTCACGCACGGCGTCCGCGCCACGCCCCGAGGCCGAGTTGATCAGGTCGAAGGGATAGCGCGCCCAAAGGATCTGCACGAAGTGCAAGGTCTGCGGCAATTGGGCGATGTCGTAGAGCTGGCGGTGGAAGCGGTAGTTGATGCCGCGCGCGGTGGCACGGTCGCCGCTTGCAAAGGACTTGGCGAAGTCGTCGGCCAGGATGCGCAGTTCGGAGATGTCGTCGGTGGTGATGCGTTCGATGGCAGCGCGCACAAGCTGTGATTCGAGCAGCAGACGCAGTTGCAGGATCTCGGCCGACGCGCCGGCGTCGAACGGCACTACGCGCGCGCCCCGGTAGGAATCGCCGCTGATGTAGCCCTCGGCCTCGAGCAGCTTCAGCGCCTCGCGCACGGGCGTGATGCTCAGACGCAATTGCTCGGCGATCTCGGCCTGCTTCAAGCGCGAACCCCGGGGAAAGACGCCCGAGATGATGCGCTCTCGCAGGTAGTCAGCGACCTGTTCCTCTTTTGTTCGGTATTCCATCGATTAAGCCTGAGTGGCCCGGACGAGCCGGATAAACCTGCTTGCAGGCCGCGAAGCCCCTGTGGGCCCGATTCTACCCGTTAAGTCATGGCTGCACCCGCCGCTTCGGCCACGATGCGGCGCGCCTGTTCGACCACCGGTCTGTCGATCATTTTTCCGTCCACGGCCGTGGCAGCCCCGCCGCTGACGGCGTCGGCGGCCAGCACCCGCTCCGCCCATTCCCGCTCGGCCTCGGTCGGCAGCCAGGCGGCATTGACGTGCGGCACCTGGCGGGGATGTATGCAGAGTTTTGCGCCGAAGCCCAGTTGGCACGATCGGACCGCGTCTAACCGCATCTGCGCCGGATCGGTGAACTCCAGGCTGACGCCGTCGATGGGCGGCGGCAGGCCGGCATGACGGGATGCCAGCACGATCGCGGTGCGCACGGGCGTCATGGCTTCACCCTCATCCGCAATGCCGCTATCCATGGCGAAGTCCACACTGCCAAAAGCAATACGCGCGAGGCCCGGCATGTGCGCCAACGCGGGCAGATCCATGTGGCCCCTTACAGTTTCCAGCAGCGCGATGATCCGTCGCCCCGGCAGGACCCTGAGCGCCGCCGCGAGCGTGGCGGCATCCGCCTTGGGCAGCATGACACCTGCGCCGGGCAGCCCGCGTAGCGCGGCCATGTCGCATTCGTGCCAAGGCGAGTCGGCGGGATTGATGCGCACCCAGGCCTGGCTGCCCCGAGCAAGCCAGGCGGCCACCTCTGCGCGAGCCCGGTCCTTGGCGGCCGGTGCAACGGCGTCCTCCAGATCCAGGATGACTTCGTGCGCGCCGCTGGCGACGGCGCGGTCGTAGCGCTCGGGACGGTCTCCCGGCACGAAAAGCAGGCTGCGGACAGGAGGCTTCACGGCTGGCTCACTCGAAGACGACGTCGTTGGAGTTGGTGGTCCGGCAAAAGCGTTGCAGGCTCTTGATCGCGTTGTCGTGCTCTTCGGCGGTCAGGCCGCAGCAGCAGTCTTCCAGCACGATCATTTCGTAATCGCGGTCGTGGCCCTCGCGAACGGTGGCCTGCACCACGGCGTTGGTGGAGATGCCCGAGCAATAGATCCGCTTGATGCCGTTCGCGCGCAGGATGGCTTCCAGGCTGGTGCTGTAGAAGGGGCTGACGCGGTGCTTGACGATATCGAAGTCGCCGGGCTGGTGGCCCAGGTCGGGGTGCACCTGGGTGCCCCACTCGCCCAGCTTGAAGATGCCGTTCTTGCGCGCACCGGAAAAGATCGGCGAGTTGGGCGGGCATTCGCGGTAGTCGGGCGAAAAGCCCACGCGCACGAAACCAATGGGCAGACCGGCAGCACGCGCCTTGTCCACCGCGCGCCGCGTGTTTTGCAGGATACCGCGGCTACGCACCTGCTCGCCGTAGCCGGCGCGGCCGTTGGGTCCGTCGGCGTGGACGAGATCGTTCTCCATGTCCAGCACCAGGAAGATGGCGTCTTTCATCGGGCTTTCCTCAAGGTTGTTGTCGGGGGTTGCGGGTGGCGTGGACAGCCGCGCCATGCCGGTGCGTGGCGCGAGGGCGCAGTGGCGCGGTCACAGGATTACCTCCCGCGCCTGCAGATCGGCGCGCTGGGCAGCGTCCAGTCCAAGGAGTTCGCCGAACACGTAATCCTCGTCCTGGCCCAGGGCGGGCGTCAAGCGCCGGATTCCGATCTGGTCGGCTTTGCTGAAGCGGGCCGGCGCGCCCACGGCCAGACGGGCCGGGATGCCAGGCGCCTCGACGGAAGAGACGGCGCCGCGCGCCTGCAGATGCGGATCCGACGCGATGTCCTGCATGGTCCAGGACACGTGCGCGCTGATGCCGGCCTGCTGCAAGCGTTCGGCGGTGGCGTCGGCGTCGCAGGTCGCAAGCCACTGCGTGACGAGGCGGTCGACGTCCTCGCGATGCCTGATCCGCGAAGCCGCGTCGGGATACCGGTCGGCGCCGCCCTCCCCGCCCAGCAGGCGCGCAAGGGTGCGCCACGCTTCGTCCGTCCGCACGGCCAGCGTCAGCCATCGGTCGGGATGCGCGGTGGGATAGACGCCGTGGGGCGACATGGCCAGATCTGCGTTGCCCGGACGTTGCGGCGTGATGCCGAGACTGGCCAGGACCAGCGCATCGCCGATCATGGCCGAGGCGACCTCGCGCGCGGCCAGGTCGACATGCTGCGCCTGTCCGGTTCGACGTCGCTGGTTCAAGGCGGCGATCGTTGCCAGCGCGGCGTGCACGCCCGCCGCGTGATCCATCACGTGCCGCATCTCCACCGGCGGGCCATCGCTATAGCCGCTCATCCAGCCCAGTCCGCCCCACGCGCCAAAGAGCGGCGCATAGCCGGCAAAGTGCGAATCCGGCCCGCTCTGGCCGCAGGAAGACAGAGACAGCAGCACGAGATCGGATTTGACCTCACGCAGCGCGTCAAAGCTCAATCCCAGACGCTTCATGACGCCGGGCCGGAAGCTTTCCGCGGCGACATCGGACAGCGCAACGATCCGCTTGGCCAGCGCCACAGCTTCAGGCTGCTTCAGGTTCAGACGCACCGACAGCTTGTTGGCCGACACCTGGTCAAACGTGGCGGCGGACATGCGGCCGTAGACAGCGTGCGGTTTACGAAAGGCGTCCGGGCGCGTGAGGCTCTCGATCTTGATGCACTCGGCGCCCAGTTGCGAGAGCAGGTGCGTGCAGAATGGGCCGGCCGCGTGGATCGTGAAATCGGCGATGCGCACGCCAGCCAGCGGCGCTCGGAGCGCGCGGGTGGACGGCGCCCCCGCGTTTTCAGATTGCGTCATGCGGATACCTCCTGCGCCATCTCGTCCAGGACCGGGACGCGCCCCGGTCTGGGCAAGGGCGTGCAACGGAATTGAAAGGGCGCGACCAGAATGCTGGCCGCTAGGCCACTGGCCAGTTCGGCCGGCGCGAACAGGCCGCGCGCAGCCTCCTGTTCACCGCTCACCACCTCGGCTGGCAGGCGGTACTTGGCAGCGGGGACTCCCAGCTCCTGCGCGCGCCGCACGATGTCGTCGACAGGATGACGCGCCATCCATTCGCGCACATGGGCGTTGATCTCGTCCCCGCGGCGGCTGCGCTCCAGCGGGTCGCGCAGGCCGGGATCAGCCGCCCAGTCCGGGCTGCCCAGCAGTTGCACCAACGCGGCCCACTGCCTGTCCTCCAATGTCAGCAGTTCGATGTAGCCGTCCTGCGCCTCGAAGACGCCACCGTAGCGGAAGCGGCGGCTGGTGCGATGTTCCAGCGAGCCGTCGCCCAATCGCTGCAAGGCGAACGCGCCCACGGACAGCACGGCGTCCTGCACCGACACATCCACGTATTGCCCGCCGTTCGCCGGCACGGCCCACCAGGCCGACAGCGCGCAGAAGGCCGCCATCGCCCCGCCCTGGTAGCCGCCGAAATGGCCGTAGATCTTCAAGGGCGGCCGGTCGGGAAACAACTCGTGAGACAGGCCATTGGGAAGCAGAAAGCCTTCGCCACCCGCGTGCAGCAGATTGACTTCCTCGCCTTCCCATTCGGCCTTTGGGCCGTCCGCCCCAAACGGCAGCACACTGACATGCACGAGGTTCGGCCAGCGGCGGCCTACGTCGCGCGGCGCCAGGTCCAACGATTCGCGCTCGCGCACGGGTGTGTCGTCAATCAGGATGTCCGCCTGCGCCAGTTGCTGCGCGAGCAGCGCCCGTCCCGGCGGCGACGCCAGGTCCGCCGCCAGGCTGCGCTTGCCCACGGCCAGATACGCGAAAAGCGCGCTCTCGCCGTCGCCGGTCATCGGCGGCGCCTGCCGCAACCGCGATCCGCCTGGCGGCTCCAGCATCACGACCTGCGCGCCCAGGGCAGCAAGCATTCGACCGGCGTACGCGGCCGCCACCGTGTTTGAACGCTCCAGGACGCGGCATCCGGTGAGGGGCAGCGAGGCGGTTTGTGGCGTTTCGTTGGACTGCATAGGGCTGTCTCGTCAGGGTTGCGGCCGCGGGCCGATCAGCGCGTCACGGGCAGTTCGAGGTCGACGCCCGATCCGTCCAGGAAGGCCGGCAGCCGGACGTCGCGCGATGGCAAGGCCACTGTGGCAATTCCCGGAGTGGTCAGCTCGCCCCGTTGGTTCTCCGCCGCCAATTCGATGTCGACCAGGCCGGTCTTGTCCTTGACGTATTTGCGCACCACCTTGCCCTTGCAGAACGTCGTGTCGCCCATGATGTTGAAGCGCCGCATCTCCGTGCGCACGCGCTTGATCACGCCGGCGTCGCCCATCCAGTTCGTGACCAGCGAGCACATCCAGGACGAGCGCTGGGGACCGTAGTCGTAGGTGCCCGGCACGCCGACCTCCTTCGCCACCGATTCCCGGTGATGGCCGATGCCGGTGTACTCAACGCCGCCACCCGCCTCGGGGTTGCGGAAGAAGTGGCCCGGATGCTTGACCGCGGCCTGGAGCACGACGCCATGAGTGTGACCGCGGCCGCAACCGACCAGGAATCCCATCGTGTCCATCAACGACAGCGGACCGCGCGCAATCGTCGGCAATTCCTCGCCCTCCTGCACATCCTCCCAATAACGCACATTGGCGCCGCGGATGTTCTTGGGCTCGTCCAGCACCATCATGTCGATGCGATCGCGTTCTTCGTCCGTGTATTCGTGCTGCACGATCTCCTTGTATTTGCCGGTTTCGCGCGCAGCCTTGCGTTCGTGGCGCGTGCACGTGCCCAAGGCGCGGGCAACCAATTCGCCGCGCTGGTTGTAGTAGCTGGCCTCCACGTACTGCAGCACCAGGCGGCCGGAAAACTTGCTCTCTTTTTCTTCCACGCCTACCACGCGCTCGATCGCGGTGATGCGGTCGCCGGGGCGTACATGACGGAAAAGTTCCCAGTCGTTACCCGCATAGAAACCGTGCACGCCCGGCAGTCCCCAGCGCGTGCGGCCCAGCCAGCCGAACGCCATGGGAAACATCGGATGGCCGAGCAGCGTGCCGTAGCGCGTGCCCGAGGCGTAGCCGGAATCGCGATACAGCGGATTCAGGTCGCCGATGCCGTTGCACCAATTGCGCAGGGTGTCCGCGGTCGCGTCCTGCAGGTACGGCCCTTCGGGCCGCAGATGCAGGCCGATCATGGCGCGGGCGGCGGTGACTGCCTCGTCCGTGATGCGGCCCTCGGCGGGCGCGTTTCCGACATCGGCTTGGGGAAGGCTCATGACGTTGCTCACTTTGATGCTCCTCGACTTTTGAATGCAGAATGCATTCTTTAAGAACCGAAAAAAAGGGGCGCACGTGGCGCAGGGGTTGAACTGCTATTCAATGCGGATGCCGGCGGCCCTGATGATGTCGCCCCACTTCTTGCGTTCGTCCTCGACGAAGGCATCCAGCTGCGCGGGCGGCATTACCAGCGGCTCGACGCCAATGTCGAGCATCTTGCGGCGCATATCCGGCTGTTCCAGAACCTGACGTATGTGTTCGCCGAGTTCCCGCACGATCGTGGGTGGCGTGCCCCGCGGCGCAAACAATGCATCCCAGGCAACGACGTCGAAACCCTGCACGCCCTGCTCCGCGACGGACTGAACGCCGGGCAGCATCTCGCTGCCCTTGAGCGACGTGATGGCCACCGCGCGCAGCTTTCCGCTGGCCAGATGCGGCCTTGCGGCGGTCACGGTGTCGATGACCAGCGGGATCTGGCGGCCCATGGTGTCGGTGAGGGACTGGCCCGAAGCCTTGTACTTGACCGCGAACAGCGGCGCCCGGGCCGACTTCACGAATTCCGCGAACACCACTTGCGCGGTGGTGCTGGGCAAACCCACGTTCAGCGCGTTGGGCTTGGCGCGCGCGCGTTCGATCAGCGCGGGCACGCTGTTGACAGGCAGATCCGCGTCGGACGTGCAAATCACCATGGGCAGCAGTCCGATCATGGCCACGCCGGAAAAGTCGGCGGCGGCGTCATAGCCCGGATTGGCGTACAGGAATTCGTTGGCCGCATTGGTGGCGTTGGTGCCGAACAGGAACGTGTAACCGTCGGCAGGCGCGCGTGCCGCGGCGGCAGAGCCGATATTGCCGCCCGCGCCGGCGCGATTCTCGATCACGACGGGCTGGTTCAGGCGCTTGCCCACTTGCTGGAACACCAGGCGGGCCAGCACGTCCGCCCCCTGCCCCGCTGCATACGGGACGATGATGCGGATGGGCTTGTCGGGCCAGGCCTGCGCGGCGCCCGCCTGCGGCAGCGCGCATAGCGCTGCCGCGCCCAGCATCGCCTTCAGGGCCGCGCGGCGGCCAAGGTCTCTCATGCGCTTCATCGATGCGTCCTTTCGAAGAAATGTCATGGTGATTCAACCGTTGAGCGCCAGGCCGGCGCGAGGCCAGCGCGCAGCGAACAACTGTCCGCGGCCCGACAACGTGATGTAGGCGCTGCGGCGGTCGGGGCCGCCGAAACAAATGTTGGTGCAATAGCCCTCCGGGGCCTCGTGAAACTCCAGCAGCTCACCGCCGGGTGAAAACACGCTGATGCCGCCTCGCACCAGCGTCGCCACGCAGATGTTGCCGTTCTCTTCCAGAGCCAGCGAATCGAAGCGCTGATAGCCCGCCAGGCCGTGCACCAATCTGCCGCCGTTGGGCGACGGCCAGGGCGCTGTCCCGAGGACACCGCGCTCGGCCCCGCCATTCAGGATCGGATACGACCACAGCCGGCTGGTCTCCGTTTCCGCCACGTAGAGCACGCTGCCGTCCGGCGCCAGGCCCACGCCGTTCGGCGTCAGCACCGGATGCGCGGCGCGGCGGATATGGGCGCCATCAGCGCGGGCGTAGTACACCGCGCCACGCAGGATCCGATCCTCGAACGTCTTGCCGAAGTCCGTGAACCAGAAGCCGCCGTGCGCATCGAAAACGATATCGTTGGGCCCGTGCAGCGGCACGCCATCGCAGTGCGTATAGAGCGTCCGGACCGCGCCGGTCGACAGGTCCACGCGCTGGATGCTGCCGCCCGCATACCCGGCTGCCGGGCCCGTCGGACGCGTGAAGCCGTCATCGGTGCGCCAGCTGAAGCCGCCGTTGTTGCACACATAGAGGTGGCCGTCCGGGCCCAGCGCGGCGCCGTTCGGCCCACCGCCCAGGTCGGCCACCTTGCGCAGCTCGCCATTGGGAAGGACGCGCGTAAGGCGTCCCGCCGCAATTTCAACCACCAGTACGCTGCCGTCGGCCATCGCGACGGGACCTTCCGGAAATTCGAGCCCCGAGGCAATGACCTCGCCTTGCAGTTTCAAGTGTTCCATCGAGTTCCCCGGTTATGCGTGAGAGGCCGCTGCCCCGGCCGGCTGCGCCTGCGCGCGTGCACCGAGGTAGGCGTCGATGGCGCGTTGCCGTCCTTCCCGGCTGCGCAGCGCCTGCTCGTCCAGTTCGCCGACGATGTGCCCGTGCCGCAGCACCCAGGCGCGTTCCGCGAGCTTGGCCGCGACATGAAAGCTTTGCTCCACCAACAGCGCAGCCAGCTTCTGCTCGCGCTGAATGGCAGCGAGCCGTTCGTACACGCGGGCGACCAGCAGTGGCGCCAAGCCGAGCGACGGCTCATCAAGCAACAACAGGCGCGGCCCGGACATCAGCCCGCGACCGATCGCCAGCATCTGCTGCTCGCCGCCGCTGAGCAGGCCAGCGGGCGCGTTGCGCCGCCCGGCTATTTCGGGGAAGAAGTCCATGATCATCTGTTCGCGCCGGGCACGCGTGCGCGCATCCACGAAGTACGAACCCAGGACAAGGTTCTCGCCGACCGTCAGGTCCGTCACGATCGCACGTCCTTCCGGCACATAGACGATGCCTCGCCGGAAGCGCTGCGCGGCAGACAGGCCGCTGATATCGTCGCCGTCCAGGCGGATCCGCCCCTGCGCGGGCTCCAGTCCGGCGATAGCGCGCAACGTGCTTGACTTGCCCGCCCCGTTCGCCCCCAGCAGCGCGACGACGGACGCAGCGCCCACCGTCAGCCCGATGCCGTGCACGACCGGACCGGCGCCATAGCGCACGGTCAGCCCTTCCACCGCCAGCAACGTCGTCGCCGCGTCACGCATCTTCATCTCCCAGGTAGACCCGCACGACGTCGGGATTGCCCCGCACGGCTTGCGGGTTGCCGGACGCCAGCAGCCGCCCGACGTTCAGCACGTGAATCGTGTCGCACACATCCATGATCAGATCCATGTCGTGTTCGACGACGACCAGCACCAAGCCTGGCGCGCGCAGTCGCTTCAAGGCGCGGGACAGATCGTGCGTCTCGATGGAATTCAGGCCGGCCGCGGGCTCGTCCAGCAGCAAGACCCGCGGGTCACCCGCAATGGCGCGGGCGATTTCGGCCAGCCGCAGCACGCCCGGCGGAAGCTGCGCGGGGTATTCCTCGGCCACATGCCGCACGCCCAGTCTTTCCAGCGCGGCCAGCGCGCGGTCACGGTTCAGGCCGCGCTCGGCCCGGCCGCGCGGCAGCGGCAGGAAGGCGGCCAGCCATCCCGCCGACGACTGCCGGTCCAGGCCGATCATCACGTTCTCGGCCACCGTCAATTCGGGGCACAGCGCCACATGCTGGAAGCTGCGCGAGAACCCCAGTGCGGCGCGCCCGGTGGGCGGCACGCCCTCCAGCCGGCGCGCGCCCAGCCGGATGCTTCCCTGCTGCGGGGAATACAGCCCGGTCAGGCAGTTGAAGAAGCTGGTCTTGCCGGCGCCGTTCGGTCCGATCAGTCCGGTGATCTCCCCGGCCTCCAGGCGCAATCCGATGTGCTGCAGGACCTGGATGCCGCCGAATGCCAGCGACAGGTCTTCCACCACCAGCGGATCGCAATCCAGCGTGGCGTGTGCGCTCATGGGTTGCCTCCGTGCAGCCGGGCGCGCACCGTGGCGGGCAGCGCGTTGACGCCGAGCACCACCGCCAGCAGCGCCGAGCCGTAGAGGATGGGCACCCAGTCGCCCGCGCCGGCGAGCAGCAGCGGCATCAGGGTCAGGAACAGGCCGCCCAGCAGGCTCCCCAGGATCGACATCGAATACAGACTCACCACCGAGCCGACCAACAGGAAGATCGATGTCCAAAGCGTGAAGCTGTTGGGCGACACGGTGGAGGAACTGAACGACAGCAAGGCGCCGGCGATGGCCGCGATGCCGCCGCTCAATGCCATGCACGACAGCCGCGCCCAACTCCTGCGCACGCCAAAGGACTCGGCCGCGTGTGGCGACGCGCGAATCAGCAGCAGCGCCATGGCCTGCCGCGAGCGGCGGAAGTGGCGCAGTAGCAGCGCCACGGCCACCAGCCCGGCCAGCGGCAGGTAGTAGCGCTGCGCCTCCTTGGCGATGCCGGGCAAGGCATCCAGTTTCACGTACACGCCTTCGTAGCCGCCCGTGACCGACGAGAAATGCAGCAGCACCTCGGGCAAAGCCAGGGCCAGCGCCATCGTCGCAACGGCGAGGTAGATGCCCGATAGATACCGCGAGGGATAGGCGAAGACGATTCCAAGGAAAGCGCCGGCGACTGCCGCGGCCGGCAGGCTGGCCAGCAGCGACACACCCAGGTATTTCTCCATCAGCGCCACCGTATAGGCGCCCGCCGCGACGAAGACACCGTGGCCGATGGACACCTCGCCGCCGTAACGGACCAGAAAGCTCACCGAGATGATGGCAATGGCGTTGGCAAAGCACAGGCCGAGGGTGTAGGTCCAGTACCCGCCCGCCACGAGGGGGAGCAGCGCCAGGCCCAGCACACCGGTCACGCCGAGGCCGGCCATCAGGCGCCGGGGCGCCGCAGCCGGGGCGGCCGGCTTCGCGTCCGCCGCGAGACGGTTGGTTGACATGATCACGCTAGACACGGGCACCTCCCCGGATCGCCATCACGCCCTTCGGGAACACGTTGAGCACCAGCAGGATCGTGAGCAGCAGATAGGTGTTGTTGAACTCGGCCGATACATAGAAGGACAGCAGGTTCATGATGGCGCCGATCAGGATGCCGCCCAGCACCGCCCCTGGCAGGCTGTTGAAGCCGCCCACGACGGCCGCGGCGAACGCCTGCAACATGAACGAGGACACGCTGGTCGACGACAGGAAGGTGGTGGGCACGATCAGCAGCGACGCGATCAGTCCCAGCACGCCTGCGGTCACCCACGAGAACAGATGCACCCGCCGCAGATTCAGCCCGCACACCCGGCTGGCAAAGGGGTTGGCGGACACAGCGCGAAATGCGATGCCGATGCGGGTGCGCTCGATCAGCAGGTAAAGCAGGCCAATGGCCAGCCCGGTGGCGCCCAGCACGGCCAGGTCATAGGCCGTGACGTGGACCGGCCCGATCTGGCTGCGCCACGCGGGCAGCGGCAGGTCCAGCGACACGACGTTGGAACCGAACAGGAGCTGGGTTGCGCCCTGAGCGACCAGGCCCACGCCCAGCGTCGCGATAGTGCTGGTCAGGTCAGATTTGAAGACGAGCGGCGCGATCAGGAAGTAGCTGACCGCCATTACCGCCACCATGATCACCAGCGTCAATACCACGGCTGCACCCCAAGCCATGTTCGCGAAAATGCCCGCCGTGAACCCGAACACCAGAAACGCAGCCAGGCCCGCCAGATTGCCATGGGCGAAGTTCACGACGTTGGAGCTTTTGTAGATCAGCACAATGCCGATCGCGCCCATGGCGTAGAGGCAGCCGCTGACCACGCCCGCCCAGATCAGGCCGATGAAGTCATCCATGGGCGCGACCCCGCTGCGCGAGTGGGGCCGCGTCCACCGCCGCACCCTCGTCGATGAGTTCGATCACCGACGGAAAATACCTTCCGCCCCATCCGCCGCCAGCGCTCGCCGCGTAATAGCGCTGCGCCAGTTCGGTGACGCGCGCCGCAAGACCTGTCTGCGCGGCCAGTTCCAGCACATAGCTCAGGTCCTTGAGCACGTATTCCGGCGGAAACGACTTCTCCGGAAACTCGCGAGGCAGCATGGCCTTGCGGCCGTGATTGCGCAGCACGAAGCTGTCACCCGATCCCTTGGACACCGCATCCAGCAGCACCGCGGGCTGCACCCCCGCGCGCTCGCCCAGCACCATCATCTCGGCAAGCGCCACCGTGTTCTCGAACACCAGCGCATTGTTGATCAGCTTGACTACCTGGCCGCAACCCACTTCGCCGCAGCGGGTCACGTCCGAGCCGATATAGCGCAGCAGCGGCTCGATGCGCGCGTAAAGCGCTTCGTCCGCGCCGGCCATGATGCTCAGTTCTCCGCGCTGTGCCGCTTCGCGGGTGCGTGCGACCGGCGCATCGGCAAACGCGACGCCGCGCTCGGCAAGCCGCGCGGCGACGGCGCGGGCGGACGCGACGGTGGTGGTGCTGAGATCGACGATCACGGCAGGGCGACGCGCGCCGTCCGCCAACCCGCCCTCGCCCAGGCACACTTCTTCCACCTGCGGTCCGCCGGGCAAAGACAGAAAGACCACGTCGGCACGCCCGGCCACCTCGGCGATCGATTCCGCACGGCGCGCGCCGGTCCCTTCCAGCAGGGCGTGGGCCTGCGGGCTCATATCGAAGGCGATGACCTCGCCGGAGTGCTTGACGGCCATGTTGCGGCACATCGGGCCGCCCATCACGCCCAGGCCGATAAAGCCGATCACGGGTACGGAATCTGGATTCATGCTTGGCTCCTGTCAGCAATGACCGTTGTCAATCCATCCACATGCCACCGCTGATATCCAGCGACGTGCCCGTGATCCAGTTCGACGCGGGCGAGCAAAGGAACAGCGCCGCCTGCGCAATGTCGTCGGCGTTGCCGTAGCGGCCGAGCGGAACGGTGCCGTTCGCGGATGGCGCGCCGCCGCTCGTGACGCTGGCCCACATGGCGGTCTCGACCGGTCCCGGGGCCAGCGTGTTGGCGTAGACGCCGTGCGGGGCGCCTGCCTTGGCGATCCAACGCATCATGCCGTGTACGGCGGCCTTGGACGCGACATAGGCGGGGCCGGACGCCACGCCCCCGTTCTTGGCGGCGATCGAGCCGGCGGCCAGGATCTTGCCGAAGCCCTGCTTGCACATCAGCGGGAACAGCTTGCGCGCCGGATTGACCACGCCGCGCACATTGACTGACATCACCGCATCCCATTCGTCGTCGGTGCTTTCCCCCAGCGGCGTGCGGGCGATGATGCCGGCGCACAGCACCAGGATGTCCACCTTGCCGTACTCGGCCAGGACCGCGTCGATGACCTGGTCAGTCTCGGCGCGGGACGTCACGTCGTAACGGCGGTAATCGATGCCGCCCCCAAGCTCCTGCGCGTCGACGCGGTCCGTGGCAACCACGCGCGCGCCCGCCTGCCGGAAGGCCTTGGCGATTGCCTGCCCCATGGCGCCCGCGCCGCCCGTGATCAACGCTACCTGGCCCTCGAGATTCGCGGGACCGCTCAAATGCTGTGCCATCTTCTCTTGTCTCCTGTCGTTGTTCATCCGTGGCCGCGCCACCTGTCAGCGCAACACCGCCGTGGCGGACATCGCCAATTCACCGCCGGGTCCGCGCGCCCACAGCGCTAACGTTCCGTCTTCCTGCATGTGACCTTCGATGCGAAAGGCGCGTGATACGAACAGCGGGCTGACGCCGCGAAACTCAAAGCGGGCCAGTTGCCGTCCTTCCCCTTGGTCCAGTGCAAGCTGCTGCAGTAGCGTCGCCGTCAGCGGGCCATGCACGACCAGATCGGGATAGCCCTCTTCATCGCGGGCGTATGCCTGGTCGTAATGGATGCGATGGCCGTTGAAGGTCAGCGCGGAATAGCGGAACAGCAGCGTCGTGTCGGGGCGCACCTCACGGCCCCAACGGCCTTCAGCCTCGTGCCGCGCGGGCGCCGCGGCCGACGAGCCCGGCGGCGGCGCTTCGCGATAGACGATGTCCTGTTCCTCGACAATGCACGTCGTCCCCTCGCTTTGCGTCGTGTGCTCCACCGTCACGAACCACAGAGAGCCGCGCTTGCCAACCTTGTTCTCGATCTTGGCGATGCGGCTGCGCCGCGTGGCTTCCGATCCGATCGGCAAGTCCGCGGGGTATGCGATCCGGCTGCCCGCCCACATGCGGCGCGGCAGTTCAATGGGCGGTAGAAAGCCGCCGCGCCGCGGATGCCCATCGGCGCCCAGCCCGCTGCGTCGCGCTGCCGGGTTGAAGAACAGCCATTGCCAGCCGGGTGGCAGCGGCTCGCCCACACCGGGCGCGCGCGCCAGGTCCAACGTAGCCGCCATGGCCTGCACGGCCGCCGCGTCGATGCGCTGCGTATGCGTCTCTTCGCGGCCAATCCATTCGTCAAATGCGTTGCTCACGCGGGCACTCCTTCAATGTGTACCGGCCTAGGCCGGTTTTGCGTCGAAGACGTCGGCCGGATAGGGCTTGAAGTCCCGCACCAGTTTGAAGCTGCCGCCGGACACGGCCTGGATGATCCCCTCCTGACGCGCGCCGCGGTGGTCGCCCGGCTTGAACGTGACCCGCCGCGCCCCGCCGACGGTCTGGTCCGTCATGGTCTCCATCACGTCCACCATGTTCGCGCGTGTCAAGGGCTTGCCGCTGGCCAGCAGCATCTGGAAGCCCTTGGCGAAAAGCGCGGCGTTGCTCCAGCCGTTCAGGCCGAAGACGCCGATGGGATCGTTCGGGTAGAGCTTGGCGACGGTTTCGCGGTAGGCCTTGATGTTGGCGTCGTCCGCATCAACGGGCATCAGCCACGACGAGAAATAGGCGCCGTCCAGCAGCGGGCCGGCCAGCTTGTACGTGGTGGGATCGGCGGTGAAGAATGGCGCCATCCATTTGCCCTGGTAACCCAGCCGGTCGGCGGTCTTGAGCGCGGCAGCCAGGTTGGCGTTCGACCCGAACAGGATCACGACGTCCGCCTTCGCGTTGGCGATCCGGCGCACGTGCGGCGTGAAGTCGGTGCTGCGCACCTCAAAGGGAATTGATTCGGCGGCCTGCTTGTTGTTGGCGGCCATGAGCATGTCGAAGCCGCGCTTGGCGGACCGGCCCAGTTCGTCGTTCTCCCATAGCAACGCGACGCGGCCGGCGTTCAGGCCCGTGAAGGCATATTCCAGGTTGGACGCCGCGGACCAGCCGTAATCGGGCAACAGCGGAAACACCAGCCGTTCGGCAAAAAGCGCCGTTGCGCCGCCGATGGGGCCGATCATCGGCAGCCCCACTTCCTTGGCGTAGGGAATCACCGCCACCGATTGGGCGGTGCCCACCGGCGCAGCCAAGGCGAAGATCTTGTTCTCTTCCACCAGCCGGCGCGTGACGGCCACGCTGCGTGCAGGTTCGTAGCCATCGTCATAGGTGACGAATTTGATCTTCCAGCCGTTCAGCGCGTCGGTTTCATTAACCCATTTGAAGCAGGCGTCCGCGGCGCGGGAAAGAATTGCATAGAACGGGACGGGACCGGTAATGGGGGTGAAGGCGCCGACGGTGACCGTCTTGCTGGCCGCGTCGATGCCGGGCGATGCGGACTGCGCGCGCGCCCAGCTCGGAAGCGAAATCGACGCTGCCGCGGCGCAGCCCGAAAGGAATGTCCTTCTGTGCACGGTTGTCTCCTGGTGGATCTTTAGGTGCCGCCGTCTGCTGTGCGACTAAGAATGCATTCTATATATTTGTGCGGGCTGAAAAATACGGGCTTTCCCTAGCAAAAACGCTTCGCCAGCCCAAACTTTCAACATATAGAATGCATTCTTTCACGAACCACGCCAGGAGACACCATGCACACTCCACCCCTTGCGGGCCGCCGCGTCATTGAATTGGGCACCATGCTGGCCGCCCCGTTTGCGTCCCATATCCTTGCCCAACTGGGCGCCGAAGTGATCAAGGTCGAGCCGGCGCGCGGCGATCCCACGCGCAGCCTGGTTCGGGGCGGCCCCAGCGGTACGTTCATTGCCTACAGCCACGGCAAGAAGAGCGTGTGCCTGGACCTGGCGCATCTCGATGGCCACGCCGCCTTTCTCAGGATGCTGGAAACCGCCGATGCGTTCGTGCACAACCTGGCGCCCAAGGCGGCTCGCAAGCTGAAACTCACCAAGGCCGAATGCCAGGCCATCAATCCCCGTCTGATCTATTGCCACATCCGCGGCTACGCCGAGGGCCCGCAGGCCGACGACCTGGCCTCCAACCCGGTTGCCGAGGCGTCGACGGGCGTCATGGAAGCCAACCGCATCAATGGCCGTCCCAGCCGGCTGGGCCCGTCCTACCACGACCAGTTCGCGGGCGCCTATGCCGTCATCGGCATCCTGGCGCGCATGCTGCAACCCGAAGCCGCGCAGGAAGGCGGCCACGTGGAAATCGGCTTGTACGAGACCGGCCTGCACGTCGCTTCGCGAGACCTTGTTGGCGTGCAGCTCAAGACCCAGTTGCTGGGTCGGCCAGAGCGCGAACCGCACGGCGAATTCAGCATGCCGGGTTATGGCGCCTACCTGACCGCCGACGAACGCTGGATGTACCTGCTGATGCTCACCGACGCACACTGGCTCAAGTTCTGCCAAGCCATGGCGCTGCCGGAGGCGGCGGACGCCTCGCTGGCTGCGCTGAAGGATCGTAAGAAGGCGCGCGAGCGCGTCGAGGACATCGTGCGAACCGCCATCGGCGCGCATACGTTCGACGACGCTACCGCGCGGCTTCGGATGGCTGGGGTGGGCAGCACGGAAGTCCTGCCGCTGGAGCGCGTGCTGGACGCGGACCAGGCGCGCCAGCCGGGCAAGCTGCGCAACGTCCGATACCGCGACTTGGCTTTCGACGTGCCGGAATTTCCTCGTCTGCATGCTGCCGACGACGGCGTGGCGACCCTGCCGCCGCCGGACCTGGGCGAACACACGCGGGACGTGCTGATGGCAGCGGGCCTGACCGGCGAAGAATGCGGCGCGCTGATCGACAGCGGCGCCGCTTGCGCCGGCCAGCCGGGCGATTTTGCCTGGGCGCCGGTACGCAAGCAGGCGTGAGGCGCGTATAAAGCGCGTTGCACGCCGGACCGAACAGGGCGCGACAGACCGCCCGACCAGAATCGAGGAGACTGCAAATGCTGAAGCTCAAGATTATGCCGGGCCTGTTCAAGGCCGCCATCGCCGGCATGCTGTGCGCCGCCGCTCCCGCCATTGCCGCGGACTATCCCGACCGTCCCATACGGCTGATCGTGGGCTTTCCGCCGGGCGGAGGTGCCGACTTCGTGGCCCGCCAAGTCGCGCAGCGCCTGGGCGATGCGCTCAAGGCCACCGTGGTCGTCGACAACAAGGCCGGCGCCAACGGCACCATCGCCGCGGCCGAAGTCGCGCGGGCCGCGCCGGACGGCTACACCCTGCTGCTGGGCGTCACGGCGTCCCAGTCCATCAGTCCGGCGCTCTCGCCTAAGCTGCCCTATGACCCGCTGCGCGATTTCACCCCGATCACGCAGGTGGGCTATACGCCCCTGGTGCTGGTCGTAAACCCGAAGCTCCCTGCCAGGAATCTGGACGAATTCCTGCAGTACGCGAAGAGCCGCAGTACGCCGGTCCCCTACGGCTCCGCCGGCATCGGCAACATCACGCACATGGCGGCCGAACTCTTCGTGCAATCGTCGGGCGTGCCGAACTTCCAGCACGTTCCCTACAAAGGCAGCAGCCAGGTCATCACCGACCTCATCGGCGGCCGTGTCGAGGCGTACTTCGACACCCTGCCTTCTTCGCTGCCGCTGATCCAGAGCGGCCAGTTGCACGCCCTTGCCGTCACGGGCCCCGCGCGGTCGAACACCGCCCGCGACATCCCCACCGTCCAGGAAGCCGGCGTGTCGGGATTCCAGACCACCACCTGGTTTGGCGTACTGGCACCGCCGAAGCTGGACCCCGCGCTAGCCGATCGGCTTTATGAGGCCATCAAACGCGGCATGCAGGCGCCCGAGGCACGGCAAGCGCTCGTCACGCGCGGCGTGGAACCGGTATTGGACACACCGGCGCAATTCAGCGCCGAACTGCAGGAAGACCTGCAGCGCTGGCGCGAGGTTGCGCGCAAGGCGGATATCAAGTTGGAGTAAGGGTCAGGCGCGCAGGCGTCCTGATCTGGCGGCGCAAACAGCGGGGCCGGTCCCATGCCGCATCCCGCCGGCCCGGCTGACGCGTCGCTCCAAGGCTTTAAGGCGCGGCCGGTTTGATGTTCTGGTTATGCCGGAAGAGGTTGTGCGGATCGTAGCGGGTCTTCACCTGGACCAGGCGGTCGAAGTTTTCGCCATAGGCCGCGCCCACCCTTGCCGTCTCGTCCTGCGTCAGGAAATTCACATACACGCCGCCTTGGGACCAAGGCTCGGTGGCCTTGAAGATGTCGCGTGCCCAGGCGATGCACCGTTCATCGTCCTTCGGATCGTCCCAGCGTCCGTGCACGTTCATGGCGAACTGCGCGGACCGGTGCGGATACGCGGTGGCGGACACCGGCACCTGCATCGCCGCGCCGGCGATGTGGCCAAAGAAGATTTCGCACTGCGGCGACGGCACGTTCTGGACCGCTGACACGACGGCGTCGATCAGGCCGTCCTCCAATTCCGCGATGTTGTGAGACTTCCAGTAGTTGCGCGCGCCAGGGGTCAGCAATGGATCGAACGCCTTCTGCCAGGCCGCGTAAGGCATCGGCCCAAGGTGTTCGCCGTAGGGTTCGCCCAGGCCGCGCACCACTTGCAAGGCATCCGGCCCCTTGTCCACGCCGCCGGTGTAGCACGATGCGAAGGCGACGATGGGTTTGCCGTGCACGGATGCCGGCAGGAACGGCAGCGGCGGCGCCTGCCGCAGCACGGCCCACACGGTGAGCTCCGGCGGCATGGAGCGCAGCGCATCGCGGTATCGCGCCAGTGCCTCGCGGCCCTGTTCTAGCGGCACCACCACCAATCCGCCGTAGACCTCCGGACCCACGGGATGCAACTGGAATTCAAACATCGTGACCACGCCGAAATTGCCGCCGCCGCCGCGCAACGCCCAGAACAGGTCCGGGTTTTCGGATTCGCTGGCGTGCAGCAGCTGGCCGTCCGCCGTGACGACATCGGCGGACACCAGATTGTCGACGGTCATGCCGAACCGGCGCGTCAACCAGCCGAAACCGCCTCCCAACGTCAGGCCGGCCACGCCGGTCGTGGAATTGATGCCCAAGGGAACGGCCAGGCCGAACGCCTGCGCTTCGTGATCCAGGTCCGATAAGGTGGCGCCCGGCTCCACAAAGGCCCTGGCGCGCACGGGGTCGATGCGCACCGATTTCATGGGTGACAGGTCGATCATCATGCCGTCATCGCAGACGGCGGTGCCCGCGATGTTGTGGCCGCCGCCGCGCACGGAAATCACCAGTTGGTTTTCGCGTGCGTAATCCACGGCGCGGCGCACGTCGGCGGGCCCCGCGCATCGCGCGATGACAGCGGGCCGCCGGTCTACCGTGGCATTCCAGATCTTGCGGGCCTCGTCGTAGCCGGGGTCGCCGGCGGACAGGACCGGGCCCCGCGCCGAGGTGCGCAGGCTTTCCAAGGTGCTGCTGGACAGTTTGTTCATCACACATCTCCTTGAAGGCGATGTATTTACAAACAGCGTCTAAAGCAAGCCGTCTATCTGCTGGGGCGCGACATGGGATTTGCCTCCTTGGAAAAGGGGCCATGACCCTGTGCACATGATTGCCCGGCGAACGCCGCGCGGGGGAAGGCGGCAGACGCCCTGTGCCGTGCGCCGGAGCGTGCGTGATGGGGAAAAGTATAGGCCTTTGGCCGCGCGGGCAGGAACCCTATGGGTCGTTTTTCAGGACGCCGCGCACGTTCAGGATCGCCAGTCCCAGTTGCAGCGCAATAAGCGCCCAGGCGTCATCGTGAAGCCCCCAGGCCACCCACAGCACGTTACTGGCCAGGAAGACCCAGAAGCCCGCGGTGCGGCGCCCGGCGCTGCGGGACGCGACCAGCCAGGCGGCGGCAAGCGACGCCGCCATGGCCGGCCACTGCAGAAAATCCCACAATGCGTCAGGCGTCATCGGTTACCGTCCGCACGCGAGCGGCGCTGCGAGGTCACGGCTTGGATCGGGCGCCCTGCCCGCGATTGCGCTGGCTCTGCTGATCCTGGCCGGTGCCGATCTGCGTGGTGTGGCCCTCTTTCTTGGTGCGGTTCTGCGTATCGCCGTGACTTGCCTGCGATTCGCGGGGCGTGTCGTCCTGGCTGCGGTCCGGCTTATCCGTTTCGCGGGTGCTGTCCTTGTGTTTAGTCATGGTCTGCTCCTTTCGTCAGGGTCATCGTGGTTCGTATCGGAGACCGGTCATTCCTTCGCAGTTCCGACGTTGCCGGTGCTGCCAGGGCCCGAGCTGCTCGCGCCTGAATTCGAGCCCATTCCGCCCCCAACGCGGATGCGGTTCTCGACATCGTTCACCCCCGCGCACTCCACCGTGCAATCCTCGACGTGGTGCTTGGTGCGCCGGTTGGGAACGGTGCCCTCCAGCACGACATGGCCGTCCAGAACCGCGACCGAGACGTCGCTCACGTCCAGGCCGCTATGGGCCAGCGCTTCGCACACGTTCTCGCGAATGCGATCGTCCGAACGGATGTAGCCCTTGGGATCGGTCCGGCGCGATGCACGATCCCGCCACGCGGTCGGGCCGCGGTTGTAGCCGCCCCGTTCGGCGGTCTCGAACGACATGGATTCTTCGCGCCATGCCGGACGATCGCCGTAGTAACCGCCTTCGTCATCGCCAAAGGACGTGGGACCGTCGTAGGCCTGATCCCGGCCGCCATAAGCGCGGTCCCGGCCACGATCCTCACGGCCATAAACCTGTTGACGCTGGAACGAGGGATCTTCGTTCGAAAAGCCGCCGTAGCTGCTTTGGCCGGGGTCGGCACTACGGCTGCGAACCGGCTCGCGGGTGTCGCGCGCGCCGCCTTGGCGCGTGCCTTCGCCCTGATATCCGTACGAGGGCGCGGGGTCCTGCCACGGTTCCCGGTCGCCGCGATAGTTCGACGTATTCCTCGGGTCTCTGCTCATATCGTCTCTCCCGTTGCAAGTTGCGAATCAAGCAGGCTGGGTGCGAGCCGAAACGCGCACCTATAGCCTGCCCGTCCGTTCTTCGCAGCAAGTGTTGTGCCGGGCGCACATCGTGCAGCGGGCCGCGGCGGGTCCACGCTGTATGGCCGATAGGCCAAAGGCCGCCGCGATGCTAAGAATGGCCCATGCGGTCAGAACGCCGTGGCAAGGCAGAACAACCGCATCCGGCATAACGACACACGACATTCAGGAGATCAATATGGCTTCAGGATCCAGGCTGTCCGATGTAATCGTAAAACTCCCCGATCGCTCCACATGCCGCGTAGAACGGCGTTTGATCGCAAGGAGAAGCAAGGAAGCATCCGGCGTCCCCATCTATGTCTGCACCCTGCCGACGGGCGAGCCCGTCACGTGGCTGGGAGGCGGCAAATACCGATTGCCGTGCGGGTCGGTGGGCGTGGCTGTGGCCCACAAACCCCCGGATAGATGACGCGGCAGGCGGCACGCGGCTTGCTGGGCGCGGGTGTTCACTCAGGAGGGACGGGCATGAATGCCATCGAACGAGTCGCCGCCTACATGCATGAGCATTCGTTGAAACTGGTGACGGCCGAGTCCTGCACGGCGGGGCTGATTGCCGCCACGCTTGCCGACATCCCAGGCGCGGGCGCGCTGCTGGACTGCGCGTTCGTTGCCTACTCGCCGGGATCCAAGCAAAAGTGCCTGGGCGTGACCGCCCGGACGCTGCAACGCCACAATCTCACGAGTGAAGCCGTGGCGCGGGAAATGGCCCTGGGCGCGGCCCGCAACAGCCCGGCGAATGTGGCGATTTCAAACACGGGCGTCACCGACGATACCGACCCCGACGTTCCCGCCGGTACGCAGTGCTACGCATGGGTGTTCAAAGCGGGACCGGCCGACGCCTCGCCCGCAATCTATGCCGAGACGACGCGCTTCGACGGCGACCGCAACGCCATTCGCCGGGCCAGCGCAGCGCACGCCTTGGCGCAGCTGATCGCGTATCACAAGCAATGGCAGGACGGTGAACGCCCCTCCGCCTCCGGATCCGCCTGAGTGCCGGGGCCGATCGCCGCTGCGTCCCACTCCCCGCGCAGTGCGGTGGCGAAGCCGCCGTCGACGCGCGAGTATGGCCGGGCGCTCGTGGTGACGCGTGGCAGGCAGGTCCATGCAATGTGCGCCCCGCCGGCTTCCAGCTTGTCGACCAGGGCCTGGTCTTCGCTGCAGTTCAACGCCGCAAATCCGCCAATGCGCCGGTACGTGGGCGCTGCGACGCCGAGGTTTGCGCCATGCACGTGCCGGTGGCCGTCGCGATCGTGGTAGTGCGCCGCGAACGCCCGGCGTGCGCGTTGCGCAAACGCGCCGTGCGCTTCCCATCCCGCGACTGAAACCGTGCCGCACACCACTTCCGCATTCAGCGAAAGCTGGTCGGCCAGCCAGCCGGGCGATACGCAGGTGTCGGCGTCGGTGAAGGCAAGCCAGCGTGCGCCGGCATCCAGCAGGTGCTGCGCGCCCGCCGCGCGCGCCAGGCCGACGTTGCGCGCCTGGACCGTCAGCAGATCCACCGGCCAGCCCGCCGCGCGTTGCGCCGTCCCATCCGCACAGTGATCCAGCACCACGACGATACGCACCGCTTCGCGGCCAAGACGCGAATGGCGCGAGGCGCGCGTGACGGCCCGCAGGCATGCGCCGATATAGCGCTCCTCGTTGTGCGCAGGAATGCATACGCCGATCATGAATGGCTTCCTTGGGGTTGTCTGCGCCAGAGGTCCAGGCGGAACGCGTCCTCTTCGTGATGCACTTCCCGCGCAAGGCCGGACAGCGCGCCAATCGCCGCGTGCAGGGCGTCCGTGGGTTGGAGGCGGTCCGCAAAATCCGGACGCCAGTGGCAGGCGACGATCTCACCATGCTCTGCAAGCGATGCATCGACACCGCTCAGGAACAGGGAGAGCGCGGCGTCGTCCAGGTAATACGCCACTTCCGACACGACAATGAGGTCAAAGCCGCCCGCCGGGGTGTCGGGCCACTGCCGCGGCAGGTCCAGCGCCAGGACCTGCACGTGGTCCATGCCCTCGCCGTCCATGCGGGTTCGGCACTGCGCGGCCGCGGCCGGCGCGACGTCGACCGCGCAGACGCGCGCACAGCGCAGCGCAAGGCACCGGGTCATCTCCCCCGTGCCGCAGCCCGGCTCGAAGGCGTGGCGATAGCGTTCGCGGCGCAACGCCGCCAGCACGAGACCGCGCTTGCGGCGTTCGTACCAGGCGCTTGCCACGCGCCAGGGATCGGGGTCGGCTCGATACAGACGCTCGAAATGGTCTGCGGCTACAGCGCCCATGGCACGCCTCCATGATCGAGGACGGCTTGGCCGTGCGCCGCCTGATCGCGTTCCGCATGGCTCTGCCGGAGAAAGACCGGCAGATCGGCCATCACCTGCGCAAAGTCCGGATCGCGGCATAACGGCCCCGCACCCAGCGCGCGCGCAGCCCGTCCAATTACCTCTGCCGCAGCCGACTCCACCGCCAGACGCGCGCGGGCGCAAGCCAACCCGCACGGCTGCCGCGGGTGCGCATCGATCTCAGCGGCGGTCGCGCGCAACACCGCCCGCGCCTGCACCAGCGCCACATCGACGGCGCCCAGGTGCGCCAGCCGGTGAGGATCGGCGGCATTCAGGGGCAATGCTCGGCGCAACGACTCCGCGATGTGGAGCAGTCCGCCATACCAGCAGGCGGCGATGCCCGCCCCGCCCTGCAAAAATCCCGGACGATGCACGTAGTCGCCCGGCTTGCCCACGAGCGTGCACGGCGCGTCGCGAAAGACCACGTCGACGCTCGCCGATGCGCGCATGCCCACGGCATGCCAGCCGGAATCGGTCACTTCGACGTCGTCCTGTTCGATTGCCACGGCAACCAGACACGCCTCTCCCGAGGGATTCCAGCCGCTCACCAGCGCGTGCGTCACCACTGCCGCGCCCGAACACCACGCCTTCACGCCTTGCAGCACTACCGAGCCATCCGGCCGAGGCAGGATCTGGACGCGGTGGTCCGGCGGCTCCGCGCACCACACCGCCCAGCGGCTGCGGGCCGGTGGCGCGGGCGCACGCAGTTCCGCCAGGATGGCGAGGGCATCGGTGTGGCCCTCAAATAGCTTGGCCAGGCTGAGGTCAGACGCCGCCACGCGAGCCAGCGCCTGCCAACGGTCCAGCGTGCGGCCCGAGCCGGGCAGCGGCAGTTGATCGCATCCCTGCTCCACGAGCGCGCGCAGCCACCGGCCCGGATCAATCGGCGCGTGCGCATCGGCCAGCATCTCGCCGATCAGTTGAAGCGGGAAATTCGGTTGGGATAACAGGCCTGGGCGTTCGGTCATGGTGCGGGTCACAGACGGGATGGGCGAGTGCACGCGGGGAGTGCACCCCTACGTAGCAAACGCCGTGCCCGTCACGCCACGTTCGGCGGCGTCCATCCCAAGGGCAACGCATCGCCCTCCACGCACGCGACCAGCGACGCGCCCTGCCCGCCCTGCACCGCATGCCCGCCGGTGAAATCCGAGAAGGCTGGCAGCACGGTGATCCCCGGACGCATCCAGAATGCCGGCCAACTGCGCGGCACGCCCGGCACACGCGTTTTCGGATGCACGTGGCCGGCGATCACGTGCCGGCCCTGCGCGTCCGGCGTCGGCAGGTGGCGGAACAGGAACGGGCCATCTGCCCACCCCTCGCCCAGCTGGCGCATGCCCAGCGCCGGGGCATCCAGCGCGCGGTCGTGGTTACCGGCCAGCACCGCCACGTCCACGGCCGGATTCGCCTCGCGCCACGCGATCCACGCATCGCGCCAGGCGGCCTGCGCGGCGGGGCCGTGCAGGACGTCGCCGACGATCAGCAATTCCGTGGCGGCCGTGGCGGTGAGCAGGTCCGACAAGCGCCGCAGGTCGTCCATCGTGGCGCCGCGCGGCACGGCGATCCCCGCCTGGCGAAAGACATGGCTCTTGCCCAGATGCAGGTCCGCGATGACCAGCCGGGACCGCGCCGGCCAGTGCAAGGCGCGCGCGCCCAGCAGCACGACGGGCTCGCCGGCCAGCGCCAGCGCAAGCCCTGCCTCAGGCGATGCGTGCATAGCGCTTCTCCAGTTGTTCGGCGGCGCGTTTGACGCGTGCCTGCCAGGTTTCGGTGCTGAGCTGCCCGCGCAAGCTTTCCGTCCACAACGGAAACGACAGCGGCGTCAGCGCGCGCGGCTCGCACAAGGCCAGTTCGCGGCGCTGGCAGTCCTGCAGCGCGGCCAGGAGGCGCGGCGCCTCCAATTGCAGCTCAAAGACTTCCCGCTCTGCCTGCGCCAGCAAGAGATGGTCGGGGTCGTAGCGGCGCAGCACGTCGTAAAGCAGCCCGCTGGACGCCTGCACCTGCCGCAGCGAGCGCGCCGCCTGACCAGGTAGCGACGGCGTCAACAACCCCGCAACGCGCGCGATCTCGCGGAACTGGCGGCGAGCCATTTCGCCCAGGTTGACGCCGTCGCGCAGGTCGTCCGCCATGTTGTCGGGACTGAGCAGCGCGCGCAGCAACGTGTCGTCCAGCGCGGCGGGTTCGGCCAGCGTCAGCATCAGGCCGTAATCGTTGACGGTGTAGGAGATGGTGTTGGGCTGCCGCCGGCCCCAGCGCAGCGCGACGATCGCGGCGATGCCTTCGTGCACGGCCCGGCCGGCGAATGGAAACAGGAAGAGATGCGAGCCGCGCCGCGTCTTGATGAGTTCGGCTACCAGCCGGCCGTGGTCGGGCAGCGCACTGGCCTGTTCCTGGATACGCAGGAGCGGCTCGACGGCGCGCATTTCCGGATGCGCACCCGGATGGGAATACAGGCTTTCGACCTCGCTCGCCAACTGCGTGGACAAGGGCATGCGGCCGCCCTGCCACGTGGCCACGGGCCCGTCGCCGCCCTTGGCGCGGCGCACGTAGGCGATCATGCCTTCCAGCCGCACCAGTTCCAACGTGCGGCCCGCAAACTGGAACCGGTCGCCGCGCCGCAAGCGCGCCAGAAACCCTTCCTCGACCGACCCCAGGCTGCCGCCGCGCAAATACTTCACGGCCACGGCCCCGTCCGACGTGATGGTGCCGATCGACAGCCGATGCCGGAACGCGATGCGCCGGTCGTGCACGCGGTAGCAGCCGTCTTCATCGCGCACGACGCGGTGGTAGTCCGGATACTTTGCGAGCGCGCGTCCGCCCTGCACGATGAAATCCAGCACGGCCTGCCAGGTATCGGCGTCGAGCGTGGCGTATGCATGCGTGCCGCGAACCTCTTTGTACAGCTCGCCGGCCTCGAAGCCGCCGCCCAGCGCCAGCGTCACAGCGTGTTGCGCCAGGACGTCCAGGCTGCCGATGGGCGGCTGCCTGGACTCGATTTCGCCGCGCGCGATCGCCTGCCGGGCCGCGGCATACTCGATCAGTTCCAGCGCCTGCGCGGGCACGCAGACCACGTTGCCGGACTCGCCGGGCCGGTGCTTGGCGCGGCCGGCGCGTTGCAGCAGGCGCGCGACGCCCTTGGGGCTGCCGATCTGCAGCACCTGATCCACCGCCGGAAAGTCCACGCCCAGATCCAGGCTGGACGTCGCCACCACGCAGCGCACCGTGCCATCGCGCAGCCCTTGCTCGACCGCAGTGCGCAACTTGGGATCCAGCGAGCCGTGATGCAGCGCCAGCGTGCGCGGATCCTCCGGCCAGATCGATTCCAGCGCGCGATGCCACAGTTCGGCTTGCGCGCGCGTGTTCGTAAAGAGCAGCGTGGCGCGCACATCGAAAAGACGCTTGAAGACGCGTTCGAGCTGCGAGAGCCCCAGATGGCCTGCCCACGGCAGCGCACGGCTGCGTTCGGGCAGCAAGGTGGAGATCTGGATCTTGCGGGGCTTGGCGCCCGCCACCAGCGCGCTGCCGGGCGCCTGCGGCAGCAGCACCGCACGGGCCTCCTCCAGGTTGCCGAGCGTGGCGGACAACCCCCACGTGCGCGCTGCTGGCGACAGCTTGCGGACCCGCGCCAGGCACAGTTGCAGCAGCACGCCGCGCTTGTTGCCCAGGAGTTCGTGCCATTCGTCGACCACGATGCTGCGCAGGGCGCGAAAGCGCAGCGAGGCATCGGCGTAAGACAGCAGCAGCGCCAACGATTCTGGCGTGATCACCAGCACGTGCGCCTTGCCCTGCCGCGCCAGCCGCTTGTCGCGCGCGCTGGCGTCGCCGGTGCGCAACGCCACGGTCCAGTCGATGCCCAGCTCGCTCGCGGTCTGCGTCAATGCCCGCGTCGTGTCCGCAGCCAGCGCGCGCAGCGGCGTCACCCACAGCACGCGCGGGCCCTCGCCCGTGGCCGCTGTCGCCCGCGTGATTTCGGGTGTTCCTTCGGGTGTTCCTTCGGGTGTGCCTTCGGGTGTGCCTTCGGGTGTGCCTTCCTGAAGCGCCTCCAGCAGCGGACCGCCAAATGCCGCCAGCGTCTTGCCGCTGCCTGTCGGCGTGTGCAACAGGCCCGACTCGCCATCCAGATAGCGGCGCCACGTCTCGCGCTGAAATGGCGCGGGCTTCCAGCCGCGCGCCGTGAACCACGCAACCAGCGGCGCGTCCCAGCCCCGAGCCGCGCCGCTCATCGTGCCAGCGCCTTCAGCGTGTCGAGCTGGTCGGCCTGATCCGCCGGCTTGTCGTGCCGCCAGCGCAAGATGCGCGGAAAGCGCACGGCGATCCCCGACTTGTGCCGTTTGGACACGTTCACGCCTTCGAATCCCAGTTCAAAGACCTGCACCGGTTCGACCGAACGCACCGGACCGAAGCGCTCGCGCGTGTGCGCGCGCAGCCAGCGGTCCAGCTCCAGGATCTCCTTGTCGTCCAGGCCCGAGTAGGCCTTTGCAATGGGCACGAGCGCGTCGCCTTCCCACAGCCCGAAGGTGTAGTCGGTATAAAGCGTGCTGCGGCGGCCGTGGCCGGATTGCGCATACAGCAGCACGGCGTCGATGGTGAGCGGGTCGATCTTCCACTTCCACCAGTCGCCGCGCCGCCGGCCGCTTTGGTACGGCGCGCTGCGGCGCTTGAGCATGAATCCTTCAACGCCGCGCTCGCGCGACTCGCCGCGCAGCGCGTGGGCCTCGTCCCAGCTTGACGGCGCGACGGCCGGCGACATGCGCAGCCGCGGGTCGGAATGGCGGCGCAGCAGCGCTTCCAGCCGCGCGCGCCGTTCGGCCTGCGGCAACTCGCGCAGGTCGGCGCCTTCGAGTTCGAGCAGGTCATATGCCAGCAACTGCACGGGCGCCTCGGCCAGCCACTTGGGCCCGGGTTTCAGGCGTTGGATGCGGGTTTGCAGCGCCGAGAACGGCATGGGATCCGTGTTGCCGTCCTGCCAGGCCAGCAGCTCCCCGTCGATGACGCAGTCCACGTCCAGCGCAGCGGCCGCCGCTTCAACCTCCGGAAAGCGGCCGTCCAGCCGCTCTTCGCCGCGCGACCAGATGGAGACCTCGCCGCGCCGCCGGATGAGCTGCGCGCGGATGCCGTCCCACTTCCATTCGAGCAGCCATTCGTCGATGGGCCCGAGCACGGCGGGATCGCCTTCGAGCGGTGACGCCAGGAAAAACGGATACGGCTGCTGACGGTCGCCGGGAAGCTCCTCGGTGCTGAGCAGATCGCGCAGGAACGCCGGGCTGGGCGACCACACGCCCAGCATGCGCTGCGCAATACGGGCGATGGGCACGCCCGACATTTCGGCCAGCGCTTGCTGCACCATGCGCTGCGACACCCCGACGCGCAGCGCGCCGGTCAGCAGCTTGTTGAAGACCAGGCGCTCTGCGTAGGGCAATCCCAGCCAGGCCGAGACGACGACCTCGCGCCGCTCGGACTCATCGCGATTGGCGATGGGCAAGAGAATTTCTTCGATCCAGTCAGCCAGGCCGCGATCCGGCGCGGCGACCTCCGGATCCGGGACCAGCAGCGCCAGCGTTTCGGCCAGATCCCCGACCTGGTCATAACAGGCGTCCAGCAGCCAGGGCGCGGTGCGGGATGCGTCAGCGGCCCAGGCCCGCAACTCGCCCACGCCAGCGATCTTCTTGCGCGTGCTCGTGATCTTTCCGCCTGCCAACAGATACAGCGCCCAGACCGCGTCGCGCGGCGGTGCATCGCGGAAGTACGCCACCAGCGCCGCGCGCTTGTCCAAGGTGGCGGTGCTGCGGTCAAGCTCCTGATACAACGCCGCGAATCGCTTCATGCCTGCGTCCGTTCCCCTGTCGATCTTGAAGGCGTTCGATGCCCGCCCTAGTCGTCTTCGCCATACTGCGTCACCAGCGTCTCCGCGGCGATGCCCGACTCATTCAGCGTGCGCACCAGCGCCTCGGTGTCGCCGTGCGTGGCGATGACGCGCTTGGCGCCGGTGTCGCGGATGGTGCGCAACAGGTCCGGCCAATCCGCATGGTCCGACACGACGAAGCCGCGATCCATATTGCGGCGGCGCCGGTTGCCGCGCAGCCGCATCCAGCCCGACGCAAAACCGTGCTGCGCCTTGCGAAAACGCCGCAACCATGCGCTGCCCGCCGCCGACGGCGGCGCCAGGATCAACTCCCCAGCAAATCCCGTTCCCGAGGCTGCAGAAGGACTGTCCGCGTCGATGACCAGACGCGTGTCGGCGAGCGGCACGCCGGCCTTGCGATAAACATCCACGCCCGCCGCGATCGCGCCGTGCAGGTACACGGGCCGATCCGCAAAGGGCATCAATTCGGCCAGCACGCGCTGCGCCTTGCCCAAGGCATAGCAATAGAGAATGGCGGCCTCACCGCGCGCGGCGCAGTGGTCGCGCCATTGCACGATATCGCGCGCCACGTCCGAGGCGCTGGGCCAGCGGTAGATGGGCAGGCCGAAGGTGGCCTCGGTGATGAAGGTGTCGCAGGGCACGACTTCAAACAGGCTGCATGTCGGATCGGGCTGGCGTTTGTAATCGCCGGACACGACCCAGACCTCGCCATCGACTTCGATGCACACCTGCGCCGATCCCAGCACGTGGCCCGCCGGATGCAGCGACACGCGCGCATTGCCCAGCGTGAAGGCTTCGCCGTATGCATGAACCCGGTAGTCCTGGTCGCCCAGCCGCCATTGCAGGATGGGCAAGCCTTCGGCGCTGGTGTGGTAACGACCCATGCCCGGGCGCGCATGATCGCCATGGCCATGCGTGAGCACGGCGACTTCGACCGGCCGCCACGGATCGATATGAAAGCCGCCGGCCGGGCAATACAGGCCTTCCGGACGCAATTGCACGATGTCGCGCATGGCACCTCCCGATCGGCGCGGCGCGACGATTTCGCGGCCGCATGATCTTGGTTATACCCCGCGAGGACGCATGAAAGTGCTCGACAAACACGCCGCTAACATCCGATGAGAAATTAAAAGTTCAGTTGCAGACGGCGGGCAACGTAAGACGGTAGTGTTGCACGGTGGCTTAAAGGAGAGAATATGCGTACAAATCACATCCTCACGATTATTGTTGTGGTCGTCGTCGCTTCGGTCGCCCTGTCGATCGTTCCTTGGTAGCGAGGCCGGACATGACACGGAATCTTCATGCCCTCTGCTTTGCCGCTTTCCTTGCTGGACCAAACGCTGCGCGCCATCCCGCGCCGCTATTGCGTGGGGCCACTGCCCGCGGCCCCCAGCGGGCTTGAAGATTCCGACCCGGCGACGGCGCTTGCCATCGCCATCGAACAGGCCCGCGTTGCACTAAGTGCTGGCGCGGCGCCGCCACCGGCTTCTGAGCGCCTGTTCTTAGGCGCACTGTCGCAACTGATTCGGGACGCGTTGCGCGAACGCGGCGGAGACTCTGCGTTTCAGGCCATGGTGCTGCGGCATCAATCCCATCTGGTGCGCGAACACGCATCGCTATCGGCACACGCGCAGGCAGACAGGCGCGCGGTGCGTACGGCCGTGGATGCGTTTGCGCATCCGGGCAAACGGCGGGGGATGCCGGCCGGGCCTTTCGTGCAAGCGCTTGCGTCATTGCATGCGGCGGCTGCGGCGGAGGACTGGGACGCATTGACGCGAGGCGCGCAAGCATTCCTTGCCGCGCCATCTTCAGACACTGCGGCGGACCCGGCGATTGCCGGCCCGCTGAACCGGCTGTTGCACGATCCCGCGTTGGCGCGTTTGCGGCGGCTGGACGCGTTGGCGTCGGATCCGCTGGTCCAGCGCTATCAAACCCTTTGGCAACGGCAAGGTCCCCGGCCCGGCACGCCGCAGGCCGCCGCGCAGGGTCTGGACGCGCGCCGCCGCGGCATCGCCGTCGAAGCGTTGGCCGAGCAGGCTATTGCCGCGCTGGCCACGCATCTGGCTTCCATCACGGGCGATACCTATCGGGTTGCAACGTCAATGCGCGTGCCCGCGTCGATACCCGGCAATGCCGACCGAGCCAAGACCGAATGGGACGTGGCGCTGCTGCGCCAGACCACCGGTGATGCATCGGATCCCGTTTGGGATGTTTGCCTGTTGGTGGAGGCCAAGGCATCCACGGACGCCGCAACGACCGACCTGCCTCGCTTGCTGCGCGGCCTGCGATTTCTTGCGCACGCGGATGCGCAGACCATCTATGCATTTGAAAGCCACCAAGGGCCGGTGCGCCTGCGCGGCGCGGCGTTGGCGGCGCTATCGGCGGACGAGGCTGGTCTCGCCAGGACGGTCCTGTACTTTTCCGATGCGCCGGCGGATGCCGCACCGCGCCTGCTCAATGCCGCGGGCCGCATGCAACTGCTTTCGGCGCAGGAAAGCCTGGACTACGCCAGCTTGGTAAGCGCAGGCGAGGCGCCCGATGCGTCGGCGCTGGCGCCTGTGTGGCAACAGTTGCTGATTTCGCCCCGCTGGAGTGCGGTGCTGAATCAGCTTGCGCTATTGCGGCAGGTGCGGGAATTGATGGTGCATGGGGATGATGTGCACGCAGCGATTACGAGTGTCACCATGCATACTTCAGGGTGGCCAGCACCAGGCGGCCCGCGCCGTAGGTGCACGCCGTGGCGGTGACGCAGGTGCCCACGTAAGTGCGGTCAAACAGGTTGCTGGCGTTCAGGTCCAGCGTCAGTCCGCGCATGGCTGGCTGCAGCTGGCCGAAATCGTAAGACAGCGCCGCATCGAACAGCGTGACCGCCGGAATCCGCAAGGTGTTGGCCGGGTCGCCCCAATCGGCGCCGATGTAGCGCACGCCCGCCCCCAGTCCCAGCCCTTGCAGCGGGCCGCCTTGCACCTTGTAGCCCAGCCACGCGGCCGCCTGATGGGCCGGCGCGTAGTATTGCTTCTTGCCCTGGCGCGACTCCGGCACACCGTTGACGATATCGACGTTGGCGCTTCGCGTGACGACGGCATCGACATAGGCGTACGACGCGATCAGGTCCCACCCCCGCGCCAGATTCGCCTTGCCTTCCAGTTCTATGCCGCGTGCGCGAATCTGGCCGGTCTGCGTCTGAAAGCCCGGCGGCCGTCCGGGCGTGGTGTCGCTGGTCAGCACGTTGTCCTGCGTGAGCTGATACGCCGACAGCGTGACCAGGCTGTCGCTGCCGGGCGGCTGGTATTTCAGGCCGGCTTCGATTTGCCGGCCTTCGGCGGGCCGAAAGGGATTCGAATTGAAGTCCGTTCCCCCCGTTGGCGCGAAGGACGTGGAATACGCCACGTACGGCGCCAGGCCGTTCGCCATCAGATAGGTCAGGCCTGCGCGGCCCGTAAAGGCGGAATCGTCTTGCGCCGTTTTTGCCGACGTCAATTGGTTCCGCGTCGTGCTGCGCGCCATGTCGTAGCGCCCGCCCAGCGTCAGCAGCCAGTCGCCATAGGCAATCTGGTCCTGCAGGTAGATGCCCGTCTGTTCAGTGTCTTGCCGCGTGTCGATGCGCGGGATCAGATCCCGCAGCCCCGGGCGCGGCTTGCCATAGACAGGATTGAAGAGATCCAGCGCGGGCACCCCGGCAATGACGTTGGCGAATTTATAGGTATCGCGCATGTCGAGATAGTCCAGCCCCATCAGGAATTCGTGTCCGACGGCGCCCGTACGGAACCGCGCGATGGCCTGGGTGTCGACGTTAAGCGTCGCGCCGGTACCCTGCCCGCGCGTCATGGTGCGCGACCACGTCCGCATGTCCACCGGACTCAGCAGATAGCCGACCGCGGTGCGGGCCTCGCCGCGCATGTGGCTGTAGCGTAATTGCTGTTTGACGGTCCATGTGTCATTGAACGCATGCGTGAACAGATAGCCCGCCGAATACTGCTCGCGGTCATAGCGATCCCAGCCGGGTTCGCCGGGAAACCGGTCGCGCGGGATGCGGCCATTGGGATTGCTGTAGAGCGTTCCCGCGGCGGGCAGGTTGCCGTACAGCGGCACCTGCCGGTCCTCCTGGTAGAACCCCAGGAGGCTCAGCGACGTGGCCGCGCTGGGACGCCATGTCAGCGCCGGCGCCACGAAAATGCGATCGTCCTTGGTGTAGTGCGAGGACTGCGCGGCGTCGCGGGCCAGCGCCACCAGGCGGTAGCTCCACACGCCGCCTTCATCGACGGGACCGCTCAGATCCATCGCGGCCTGCGCGCGGCCGTAGCTGCCGGTCTGCAGCGCGATCTCGCGCTGCGGCGTGGCGGTGGGCAGCTTGCTCACCATGTTGATCAGGCCGCCGGGATTGTTCTGGCCATACAGCACCGACGACGGCCCCTTGAGCACCTCGATCCGTTCCAGACCATAGGGCTCGATCTGCAGCATGCCGAAGCTGTAGGCGCCGAAGGGCAGGCGCGCGCCGTCCAGGTTGTTGCGCGCCCCGAAGCCGCCGCGCAGATAGATGTTGTCGTAGCGCAGATCCGTGCTGCCGCCCGGCGCGTAGACGCCCGGCGTGTAGGCCAGCGCCTCGACGATGCTGCGCGCGCCGCGCGAGGCGATCTCGTCACGCGTGACGACGTTGACCGTTTGCGGGATTTCGATGATCGGTGTGTCGGTCTTGGTGCCGGTGGCGCTGCGTAGCGCCACGATGCCCGTCACCGGCCCATAGGCGGATTCGTTCGCGCCTTCCACCCGCACGGCGGGCAGCAAGGCTGTGGGACCCGGCGGCAGCAGCCGAAGCGTGTAGACGTTGGCCGCGTCACGGCGCGCCGCCAGATGAGTGCCGGCCAAGAGGCGGGCCAGGCCTTCCTCCACCGGCCACGTTCCTTGCAGGCCCGCCGTCGCCCGGCCTTCGGCCAGGGCTGGATCAAACGACAGGTTGATGCGCGCCGCACCGGCAAAGGCCGTGAGCGCGGGCCCGAGCGGACCGGCCGGGATGTTGAAGCGGGCGGATGCATCTGCATGCGGTGACGCGGCCGAGGATGGCGCGGCCGCGCCGGATTGCGCGTACGCCTGTGGCGCGTCCACGGCCAAGGCCAACGCCGCACATAGCGCGCTGGCGCCCGCGGCGGCGCGGCGCTGCGGCCAGGCCGCGGAAGGAGTGAATCTTGAAGACATGCTGATCCCGACAGAGTCCAAGCGAAGGTGCTTTATGAACATGTCGGACGAGCGCGCAAAAGGTGACAGGCGCGAAGGGGACAAGCGTGGCGATGACAACGTGCCGGACCGCGCCGCGCCTCAAGCGGGAACGACGCTGACCCAGTATCGGGTCCGGGTCACCACGCGCACCGGCAGGCTTCGCGCCACGGCGAGCAGCGCGGCGTCTGTATCGTCCACCTGAAATCCGCCGGATATCCGCAGATCGGCCACGGCGGGATCGCAGCGCAGCACGCCGGGGCGATATCGGCCCAGCTCCTGCAGAAAATCCCCGAGCCGCTGGTTGTCCGCGTACAGCACGCCGTCCAGCCAGGCCGCAGGGGAATGCGGGCTGGCGGCAGGTGCCTGCACCGCCGCCACGGAGAAATCCGCGCGCTGGCCGGCTTCCAGCACGAGGCCTGCCGTGCCTGCGCGCGGTTGCACCCGGACCCGGCCTTCGATGACAGCCACGCGGGTGCGCGCGTCCATCTGCCGGACCGAGAAGTACGTGCCAAGTGCCTGCGCGCTGCCCTCGGCGGTACGCACCCGCAAGGGGCGGGGATCGGCAGCGCCCGAATGCGCCGAGCGCAGCAGGATTTCCCCTTCCCGCAGCCACACCAGGCGCTGCGCGGCATCGTAGGCCAGATCCACCGCGCTGGCGGTATTGAGCACCAGAACGGCGCCGTCAGGCAGTTCGATCCGGCGCCGTTCGCCGCTGCGCGTGGCGTAGTCGGACGTCCATTGCGCCGGCGCCGCGCGCCACGCCAGCCAACCGGCGGGCGCCGCCACGATCAGGCCGGCCAGCGCCTTCAGTCCCGCTCGCCGCGAGGCCGTGGCGTGCACGGTGGCGCGCCCCAGGCCGGGCGGCAGGCCGCCCAGCTTGGCCAGCACCGCCTGCGCCCGCGTCCAGGCGCGGTCGTGCTCGTCGCTGCGCTGGCGCCAGCGTTCGCACGCCAGACGATCGGATTCGGAGAAACGCCCGGAATGCAGGCGCACCAGCCACTCGGCAGCCTCGCCGGCAATCCGCGGGTCGATCGGCATGCCCGCGCCGGTCATGCGTCCGCCAGGATGCAATGCGTGAACGCCTCGGCCATGTAGCGTTTGACCGTGCGGACGCTGACGCGCATTTCGGTGGCGATCTGCTCGTACGTCAGGCCATCCAGTTGCGACAGCAGAAAGGCCGCCCGCACCTTGTCGGGCAGCGCGGCCAGCAAGGCGTCCACCTCGCGCAGCGTCTGCAGCACGGCGAGCCGCTGTTCTTCGGAAGGCGCATGCCGCGCCGGCATCGCGGCCAGGACCTCAAGATAGGCCTGCTCCAGGGCCAGGCGCCGATACAGATCCACCATCAGCCGCTTGGCGATGGTGGTCAGATAGGCGCGCGGTTCCTGCAGGTCCGGCAGGGCCCGGCGCCGATACGCGCCGAGCAGTCCGACAAAGGTGTCCTGCGCCAGATCCGCCGCATCCGCGCTGTTGCCCAGCCGGCGCCGCAGCCATCCGAACAGCCAGCCGTGATGCGCGTCATAAAGCCGCTGCACGGCAATGGCGGGAGAGGGATCGGGGGTCGGCATGGATCGGCGCCAGGCAAATTATCTAAATAGGAAGCAGTCGCAATTATCCCGATTAAGTGGCGGCGTGACAACGGCGATTGCCGGGTGGGAACGCCGGGTCATCCGCTGGGGTGATCTGCGGGCCATGCCCCGGGCTATCTCCGCGCTATCTCCGGGTTTCCCCCCATAAGCAGCACTCTCCCCCTGGATAAGAATTCAGGGTTGCTTGTCCGCGGCCGCCGCGTGTGTGGCGTGCCAACCAACCCCGAGGTCCCAGGCATGAAGGCGTTCTTCCACGACGATCAAAAGCTTCACCACCCGCAGACCTATTTCTCACGCGGCAAGATGCGCACGCCGCAGGAGGTGCCGTCGCGGCTGGACGGCCTGGTGCAGGCGGCGCGCAAGCTGGGATTCGACGTCCAGGCGCCCGCCGACCACGGCGCCGGCGCGATCGCGGCGGTACACAGCCTGGATTACCTGCGCTTTCTGCAGGACGCCCATGAAGACTGGATGAAGTTGCCCGGGGACTGGGGCGGCGAGGTGGTGTCCAACGTCTTCGTGCGTGAACCCAATGCGCTGCGCGGCGTGCTGGCCAAGGCCGGACGTTTTCTGGCTGACGGCAGTTGCCCGGTCGGCCCCAAGACGTGGCAGTCGGCGTATTGGTCTGCGCAATGCGCCATCGCGGGCGCCGATGCCCTGCTGGCCGGCGACCGCAACGCCTACGCGATCTGCCGCCCGCCCGGCCATCATGCGCGACGCGACGCCGCGGGCGGGTTCTGCTACCTGAACAATGCCGCCATCGCCGCAGAACGGCTGACATCGAGATTTCCGCGCGTGGCCATCCTGGACACCGACATGCACCACGGCCAGGGAATACAGGAGATCTTCTACGAACGCAGCGACGTGCTCTACGTTTCAATCCACGGCGATCCCGAGAACTTCTACCCGGTGGTCGCGGGCTTTGAAGACGAGCGCGGCGCGGGCGCGGGCCATGGCTACAACATCAACCTGCCCATGCCGCACGGCTCGCCCGAATCCGTGTTCTTCGACCGGCTGGCGCAGGCGCGCCGCGCAATCAAGTTGTTCCAGCCTGATGCACTGGTGCTCTCGCTGGGTTTCGACATCTTCGAAAAGGATCCGCAGGCCATGGTCAGCGTGTCCGAAGACGGCTTTGAACGTCTGGGCCGCGAGGTCGGCGAGCTGAGTCTGCCGACGCTGATCGTGCAGGAAGGCGGCTACTACATCGAAGGCCTGGAATCCAACGCCAAGCGGTTCTTCGCAGGTCTGGCGGGCGCTTGACCCGCCGGCGGCCGGGCGTGTTCAAGCCTCGGCCGCCGCTTCCCACATCGTCACCCTATCCCGCCCCGATTGCTTCGACTGGTACAACGCCTGATCGGCGCATTTGATGACGGCCTGCGGCGATACGCCATCCCGCGGCCACAGCGCCACGCCCACCGACACGGTCACGCCGCGCACGCCATCGGGCATCGGGCGCGCCGCCACGGCCGCCCGGATCCGCTCGGCCGCTTGTGCCGCAGTCTGTGCCGCGCCCCGCGCGGCGTCCTGCGTCGCATCCTGCGCGCCAGGCTGCGGCAGGATCATCACGAACTCCTCGCCGCCGATGCGAAAGGCCTGGTCACCGGCGCGCACGTTCTCCTGCAGCGTCCGCGCCAGGGCAACCAGCACCTTGTCGCCGGTCGGATGGCCGTACACATCGTTGACCTGCTTGAAGTGGTCCAAATCGAGCGCAATAACCGCGAACGGCGCCGCGCCCGCCACCAGCTCGTCGATCCGCGCGCGCAGGGCACGGCGATTCATCAGCCCGGTCATGGGATCGGTCAGCGATTCCGTGTTCAGCCGGCCAACCTCGTCCCGATGCCGCGCTTGCGCGGTTGCCAGCGCCTGACGCAGCTTTTCGGCCTCGAAATACCAGGTCTTGAGCGTGCTGGCGCGCAAGGCCGAGGGACCGACCGGCTCGTCGCTCGCAAAGGCGTCGGAAAGCCGCGCGAGCGGCCGCGCGATCGCGTAGGCGCATGCGCAGACGAGCAGCAAGGTCAACGCCACGGCCGGGATGGCGAACTGCAGCGACGCGCCCAGCAGGTCCTTGAGCGGTGACAGCGCACTTTCGAGCGGACGCTGCACCACGACTGCCCAGTTGCCCTTGACCAGCGGCGCGTACCCCGCGATCACCGCCGCGCCGGAAGCGTCCGTCACCTGCTCCACGCCCGGCCCCTTGGCGGGCGACAGGCGCGCCCGGACCGCGCTCGCTATGTCGGCGTCCGCGCCATGCCGGTAGAGCATCTGGCCCTCGCCGTTGACCAGGTACACGGACGTGCCGTCCGCATACGCGTGCTGGCCGACCAGCCGGTCCAGGCCGCTGCCGTGTTCCAGCACGACGACGGCGGCGAGATAGCCCGAGACGGCGTTTTGCGGGCCAGGCACAGGTTCGACCAGTGTCAGCGTCGCAAAGCGGGCGCCGGGCAGGCAGCACGGTTGCGCCCATTGCCCCGCGCGTAGCTCGCGCACGCCCAGATCGTCCAGTTTCCTGATCGCGGCCAGCGGCGACGGGCCGCCTTCGGACCGGCGAGTGATCTGGCCGTCACGATCAGCCAGCAGCACGGCCGTCACGCCCTCTATCGTGCCGGCCAGTTCCGACAGTTCGCCCGGGAGCGCGCCGGGCGCATCGGCCAGCCGCTGGATGCGGTTCGCGCCGGCGGTGAGCTGCCGGTCGCCCGTCTGGATATACAGGTTGATGATGTCGGCCAGCTTCTGCGCGTAGGCCAGATTGGAGTCGAGCGTGTTCTTGACGACCTGCGTCTTCTGCGCCTGGTAGCCCGCATACATGGCATTGAAAAAGCCGACCGCCACGCTGAGCACCGCCAGCGAAATAAGCACGGTCAACAAGCGCACCCTGCGTTCTCTTGCCATGCTGCTCCTGAAGAGGGACCAACCGCGAATCGCCCGGACTCGACGTGGCTGCCGGATGCGCGCACCACGGAGAACGGCTGCGCAGCCGCAGGCTGGCGGGCCGGCGCATCGTGATCACGCAGAATACCCAACAATTTTGGGGTAATCCAGCGGCGCACCAGGTGTCAGACACCCTTGAGACAACCTCTCAAGCCGACGCTCATCTCCCCAGGGTGTCAGACACCGGCCTGCCACAGCCCGCCATCGCCCCACCAGGTGTCTGACACCCTTGAGGCAGCCGCCCAAGCTGACGCTCATCTCCCCAGGGTGTCAGACACCCACCTGCCACAGCCCGCCATCGCCACACCAGGTGTCTGACACCCTTGCGGCAGCCGCCCAAGCTGACGCTCATCTCCCCAGGGTGTCAGACACCGACGTGCCACAGCCCGCCATCGCCCCACCAGGTGTCTGACACCCTTGAGAAAACCACCCAAGCTGACGCTCATCTCCCCCGGGTGTCAGACACCGACCTGACACAGCCCGCCATCGCCCCACCAGGTGTCTGACACCCTTGAGGCAGCCGCCCAAGCTGACGCTCATCTCCCCAGGGTGTCAGACACCGACCTGCCACAGCCCGCCATCGCCCCACCAGGTGTCTGACACCCTTGCGGCAGCCGCCCAAGCCGACGCTCATCTCCCCCGGGTGTCAGACACCGACCTGCCACAGCCCGCCATCGCCCCACCAGGTGTCTGACACCCTTGAGGCAGCCACCCAGGCCGACGCTCATCTCCCCCGGGTGTCAGACACCGACCTGCCACAGCCCGCCATCAGCGCGCGCCATGTTTCAGCCGCCGCGCGAAATCCGTTGTTTAATCGGCGCTCCCTCGCGGGAAACTTCGCTCGGATGGCGGCGCAGGCCGGTCCAGGCGATTCCAACTACAAGATTCAGGATTTCGCACGTGTTTCATGTCATCACAGGGCTTATCGCGCTCTACGTCATCTGGCGCTTCGTCTGGCAATTGAAGTGGCCCGCCTCCGGCAGAGTGCTGCTATCGGTATTGGTCGTGCTGGCCGCCGAGCACCATCTCATCACCCGCACCTTCTTCGGCACCATGGCGTCGCCCGAGGTGCCCGCGGCCGTTTTGATGGCGCTTGGCTGGGCGTTCGGCGCGCTCATTCTGCTGGCAAGCTTTCTCTTCATCACGGATGTGGCGGGACTGATCGTGTCGCTGTTCTCGCGCCGGCGCGGCCGCGCCCTGCTGGGCTGCACGCGGCTGCGCGCCGGGTCCGCCATCGCCGCGCTTGCGCTGTCCGCCGTTGGCGTCTGGCAGGCCGTGCGCGTGCCGGAGGTCAAGACGATCGAGGTCGCCCTGCCCAACCTGCCGCGTGCGTATGATGGCTTTCGCATCGTGCATCTGACCGACCTGCACGCCAGCCGCCTGCTGCAAGGCGACTGGATGCAGGCCGTCGTGGCGCGCACCAATGCGCTCAAGCCGGACCTGACGCTCATCACGGGCGATCTGGTCGACGGCACGCCCGCGGCGCGCGCCGCCGACGTGCAACCGCTGGCCGATCTGCGCGCGCAATATGGCGTGGTGGCGATTCCGGGCAACCACGAGTATTACGCCGAGTACCTGGGCTGGATCGAGGCCTTCAAGAAACTTGGCCTCCGCATGCTGCTCAATGAACACATGACGCTTGAACGCGACGGCCAGCCGCTGGTCTTGGCGGGCATCACGGACAGCGTGGCGGCGCGCGTGAACCAGCCCCTGCCGGACATCGACGCGGCCATGAAGGGCGTGCCGCCGTCGTCGGCGGTGATCCTCTTGAGCCACCGGCCCGTAGGCGCCGTCCGCCACGCGCAAGCCGGCGCCGGTCTGCAACTGTCGGGCCACACGCACGGCGGCCAGATTCTGGGGCCGCATTTCATCACTCAACTAGCCAATGAAGGCTATGTGTCGGGCATGTACCAGGTCGGCAACATGCAGCTCTACGTGAGCAACGGCGCGGGCCTGTGGCCGGGCTTTCCGATCCGGCTTGGCCGGCCGTCGGAGATCACGCAGATCGTGCTGCGCGCCGCGCCGCCCGCCTGACGCTGTCCTGCCACAAACGCGGCGGCGCATTGACAAGCGCCGCCGCGCTGACTTAGCATTCGGCCCTGCTTTTTCAACGCTTTCCGCTTTCTGGGTGCAACCGTGTCTGCCATTCGTCAAATCGCCTGAACGCCGACGAGTACCGTCCTGGTACCGCGGTCAGCCTGCCCGCATTCGCTGCTCGACGCCATGTAATGAGCACACCCCCGCCCGGCAGGCGCGGATCCAGGAAGCGCAACACACCCCATCCCCGCTTCCCCTCCCGTAAAGACTGTGTCGTCGGCTTTTCCCATTTGCTGGAGAAGACCCATGACGCTGGATTTCTGCGCCTACGCGCAATCGCTTGACCTGTTCCGATACCCCCGAACGCCCCACCTGGAAGGCTCGCGCCTGCAGGACGGGGACGAAGGCCATGACCACGTGTCCTATCGCACGCTGGCCGGCCAGACGCTCGTCGTCGAAGAAAAGCTGGACGGCGCCAACACCGGCATCAGTTTCAGCCCGTCCGGCGAACTGCTGCTGCAATCCCGCGGCCACTACCTGGTGGGCGGCGGCCGCGAGCGGCAGTTCAGCTTCGTCAAGGCCTGGGCCGCCGCGCATGCCGACTGGCTGCTGGATCGGCTGGAGGACCGCTATGTGATGTACGGCGAAACGCTGTCGAAGAAGCACTCCGTGTTCTACGACGCCCTGCCGCATCACTTCTTTGAATTCGACGTGCTGGACCGGCGCACCGGCGAGTTCCTGTCGACCGGCGCGCGCCGCGCGCTGTTGGCAGATGGTCCGGTGCTGTCCGTGCCCGTGCTGTACGAAGGCCCGGCGCCCGCGCGGCTGGCAGACCTGAAGGCCCTGCTCAAGCCGTCGCTGGCCAAGACGGATGGCTGGCGCGATGCCTTCGAGGCCACCGTGCTGCGCGAAGGCCTCGACTTGGCGCGCGCCTGGAAGCAGTGCGACAAGTCGGACCTGTCGGAAGGCCTCTACATCAAGGCCGAAGCCGACAGCACGACCGTCGCCCGCTACAAGTGGGTGCGGCGCGACTTCGTGCAGGCCATTCTGGATTCGGACATGCACCATTCGGAGCAGCCATTCATCCCCAATCAGCTCGCCGACGGCGTCGACCTGTACGCCCCGCGCCTCGCGGTGGATTGGGACACCTTGCGCGGCGCCCGCACCGGAGAGACATCATGAATCACGAACAGATCCGCGCCCTCGTGCCTCAGCCGGGGCGCGGCGCCGACTACACCGCATGCCTGACCGCCTTTCCCGCGCTGGAGCTGGCCAAGACCACGCCGCAGGATCCGCGCTACCACGGCGAGGGCGACGTGTGGACGCATACGCAAATGGTGGTGGACGCGTTAATCGCGCTGCCGCAATACCAGGCCGCGTCCCGCGCCGATCAGGAGATCGTGTTTCTGGCCGCCCTGCTGCACGACGTGGCCAAGCACGGCACCACGGTGATCGACCCGGTCACCGGCGCCATCGGCCAGCCCGGCCATTCACGCAAGGGCGCCATCGACGCGCGCATCGCGTTGTGGGATGCGGGCGTACCGTTCGCGGTGCGTGAGGCCATCTGCCGGCTGATCGCCACGCATCAGGTGCCGTTCTTCGCGCTGGAAGGCTCGCGCCGCGGCCGCTCGCCGGAGTTCATCGTGCGCGAGCTGTCGTGGCAGGTGTCCCTTCCGCTGCTGGCAATGCTGGCCGAAGCCGACATGCGCGGCCGCATCTGCGCGGATGCGGGCCGCGTGCTGGACAACATCGCGCTCTTTTGCGAGCTGGCGCGTGACGAGCAGTGCTTCGGTCAGCCCCGCGCCTTTGCCGACGCACACACCGCCGTCAGCTACTTCCGCGGCGCCGACGTGCATCCCGACTACGCGCTGTTCCAGGAGCCGGGCTCGCGCGTCATCGTGATGTCCGGCCTGCCGGCGTCCGGCAAGAACACGTGGGTGGCGGCGCATCATCCGGATCTGCCGGTAGTGTCGTTCGACGATGCGCGCGAGGAACTGGGCCTGCGCCACGGCAAGAACGAGGGCATGGTCGCGCATCTGGCCATCGACCGCGCAAAGACCCTGTTGCGCACCCGTGCGCCGTTCGTCTGGAATGCCACCAACCTCAGCGAGCTGATGCGCAAGAAGACGCTGGACCTGCTGTACGCCTATCACGCGGACGTGGAGCTGGTGTATCTGGAAAAGCCGCGTACCGAACTGCTGCGCCGCAATGCGCGGCGCGACACGTCGCTATCCAACAAGACGCTGACCGGCATGTTGCACCGCTGGGACCTGCCGCTGCCCACGGAGGCCCACCGGGTGGTCTACGCGGTGTAGCGCGGGTCAGGCAGGCACTGTCGCCGGCGCCAGCATGCTGTCGCGCAAGCGCAGCACCGACGCGCACGAGGTGTCGCGATGCGTCACCAGCGACAGCGACAGCGCGCCCTGCGCATCCGGGTCGGTCAGGGGCACGAACGCCACGTGCGGCGTCGAGTAGGCGCGGGTCACGCCGGGCACCAGCGCCACGCCCAGCCCGCTGGCGACCAGGCTGACCAGCGTCTGCACCTGGATCGCCTCCTGGCTGATGCGGGGCGAAAAACCGGCCTTGTGACACAGCGCCAGCGTCACGCCGTTCAGGCCCGGCACCTTGGCCGGCGAATACAGCACGAAGTTTTCGGACCGCATGCGTTCAAGCGCGATCGGGCCGGCGTCGGCCAAGGGGTGGCGGGCGGGCACGGCCAGCATCAGGTCGTCGCGCTCGACCACCCAAGAATCGAGCGCGCTGTCTTCGGCCAAGGGACCGCGCACGAGGCCCGCGTCGATCTCATTGGCGCGCAGCATTGCCACCAGCCCGACCGTGCTGTCTTCGCGCAGGTCCAGTTGCACATCCGGGTACTGCGCGCGGAAAGCCGGCAGGCAGCGCGGCAGCAGCATGTACGTGGCCGAACCCACGAAACCCAGGCGCAGCGTTCCCCATTCTCCCAAGGCCACCCGGCGGGCGGCCTGGCGCGCCTGATCGGTATGGAACAGCGCGCGGCGCGCATCGGCCATCAGGGCGTCGCCCGCCGGTGTCGTGGTGACGCCCTTGGCGCCCCGCACCAGCAGCGGCACGCCCACCGCGTGCTCCAGTTTCTGAATCGACACCGACAGCGCGGGCTGGGCGATGTGCAGCGCATCGGCGGCGCGGCGGTAACTCCCCAGTTCGGCGATCGTGACGAACTGCCGAAGCTGGCGCAAATCTATAGCCATAACAGATTCCGTATCAAGCAATACCGAAGCCATATTAGACGCGTATGTGCGGCGCCGATAGGATTTCCGCCATGACCACACCTCCCCCTTCAAACGGCCCGGCGCTGGATGGCATCCGCGTCCTGGACCTGACTTCCGTCGTATTCGGCCCCTATGCCTCGCAGATCCTGGCCGACTACGGCGCGGACGTCATCAAGGTCGAGGCGCCGGACGGCGACTCCACCCGGCGCACCGGCCCCGCGCAGGAGCCCGGCCTGTCCGCGATCTTCCTGGGCCTGAACCGCAACAAACGCAGCATCGTGCTGGACCTGAAACAGCCCGCCGCGCGCGAGGCGCTGCTGACGCTGGTGGATCAGGCCGACGTGCTGATGCACAGCATGCGGCCGGCCAAGATGGCGGCGCTGGGGCTCGACCCCGCCACGCTGTGCGCGCGCAACCCGCGGCTGGTCTATGCCGGCCTGTATGGCTTTGGCGAAGGCGGCGCCTACGACGGCCGCCCGGCTTACGACGACATCATCCAGGGCCTGTCGGGGTTCGCGGATCTGGTCGGCCGCCAGACCGGCGCGCCGCGCTACCTGCCCACCGTCGCCGCCGACAAGACCTGCGGCCTGGTCGCCGCGCACGCGATTCTTGCGGCGCTGTTCCAGCGCGCGCGCACCGGACAGGGCCAGCAACTGGAAGTGCCCATGTTCGAAAGCATGGCGTCCTTTGCGCTGGTGGAGCATTACTACGGCCGGCATCTGGCGGACGAACCCGGCGACGCCGGCTATCCGCGCGTGCTCACGCCCTGGCGCCGGCCCTGCCAGACCGCCGACGGACACGTCTGCCTAATGCCCTACACCGACGCCCATTGGCGCGATTTCTTCAACGCCGCCGGCCGCCCCGACCTGGCGCAGGATCCGCGCTTTGCCGACATTTCGGCGCGGACCCGGCATATCGAGACGCTCTACGAATTGCAGGCCGGCATCGTCGCGGCCCACGACACGGCGTACTGGCTGGCGCTATGCGAACGGCTGCAGATCCCGGCCTCGCCCGTGAACCGGCTGGAAGATCTGGAGACCGATCCGCACCTGACCAGCGTCGATTTCTTCGTGCCGCTGGAAAGCGCGTCTGGCAGCCATTACCGCTTTCCCCGCAACCCGGTGCGCCTGCAGCACTCCCACGTGCCGCCCGCCATGCCGCCGCGCCTGGGCGAACACACGCGCAACGTGCTGGCCGAAGCGGGCATCGCGCCTGCCCAAGTCGATGCGCTGCTCGGCACCGGCGCCGCCCGGCAAGCCGGCGCCCCCCTTTCCGAAAACACCAAGGACCCCGCATGACCCAAGACCGCAACACCGCACCCATCGCCCAGTTGGGCCAGGGCTTTTACTGGCAGGACCTGACGGTCGGCCAACGCTTCCAGACGTTTCGCCGCACGGTGACCGAGACCGACATCGTCAACTTCATCAGCGTCACGGGGATGTTGGAGACCATCTTCATCGACGCCACCTACGCCCACGGCGCCATCCAGGGCCGGCCCGCGCCGGGCGCGTTGACCTATGGCCTGATCGAGGGACTGATCATGCAGGGCATGGTGCAGGGAACGGGCCTCGCGCTGCTGGAGGTTCACAAGAAGATGATTGCGCCGGTGGTGGCCGGCGACACCATCTGGGCCGAGATCGAAGTGACCGGCGTGCGCCCGACCTCGCAGCACAACCGCGCGGTGGTTACATCCGCCATCGACGTGCGCAACCAGCACGGCAAGCCGGTGATGGCCTACACGGCCGTGCGCATGCTGGCCGGCAGGCCGCGCTGACCACGCTGATCGCTATCGGCGGCAAGCGCCCCGCGAGAGGACGCCGCCGCCAATCCGCAGTACCCATAACAGCACAAGGAGACAACCCATGAAAAAAGCACTGCTGGCGACCACGCTGGCCATTCTGGCGCTAGGAGGCGCCGCCAGCGCCCAGGCCGCGTGGCCCGACCGCCCGATCACGATGGTGGTGCCCTTCCCGCCCGGCGGCCCAACCGACCTGGTGGCGCGCGTGCTGGCCAAGCAGCTGACCGACCAGCTTGGCCAGACCGTCGTCGTCGAGAACAAGGGCGGCGCCAACGGCAACATCGGCATGCAGTACGCGGCCGCGGCCAAGCCCGACGGCTACACCGTGCTGTACAACACCTCGTCCATCGCGCTCAGCCCCAACCTGTATCGCTCGCTGGCCTTCGACCCGGTCAAGGACTTTGCGCCGGTGTCCACCACGGCCGTCATTCCGCTCGTCCTGCTGGTGCACCCGTCCGTGCCCGCCGATACGGCGCCCGCCTTCGTGGACTATGCCCGCAAGCATCCCGGCAAGCTGTCGTATGGGTCCGCCGGCGCCGGCAACGTCACGCATCTGGGCGCGCTGCTGCTTCTGCGGTCGCTGAACATCGATGCGGTCCACGTGCCCTATCGCGGCAGCGCCCCCGCCATGACGGACCTGGTCGGCGGACAGGTTCAGGTGATGACCAACACGCTGAACGATTCGCTGGGCTTCATCCGCGAAGGCAAGCTGCGCGCGCTGGCGGTGACCAGCGAGACGCGCAGCGACCAGCTGCCCGACGTGCCGACGGTAGCGGAAACCGTGGCGCCGGGTTTTGGGATGGGGGCTTGGCAAGGCGTGGTGGTGCCGGCCGGCACGCCCGCGCCTGTCATTGAAAAGCTGAATGCCGAGATCCTGCGCGCGCTGAAATCGCCGGAGATGCAGAAGCAGCTCAAGGTGCAAGGCGCGCAGGCGCTGGGGTCGACGCCGCAGGAATATGCCGCCTACATCAAGAGCGAGATCGCGCGATGGGGCGAGGTGGTGAAGGCGGCGAACGTGAAGCTGGATTGAGGGCCGTACGACTCAGCGTCCCGCAGCCTTGGCGCTCAAGCCATTTGCCACGCCCATGTCGGTCTTGGGCACGTCGCGCAGGATCACGCGGACGTCTTCGCCGGAAATGTCGAGACTGGCACACACCGCCTGGTTCAGCGCCGCGATCAGCGCCGCCTTCTTGGCCTCATCGCGGCCTTCGATCAGGTCCACGTCCACGCGCGCCATGCGCTTGCCGATTTCCCCCGCAACGATCACGTGTTCCGCCGGGATTTCGTGCAGCACGGCGCGCACGCTGGGCAGCGGCGCAGCGATGCTTTCCACCACCGCGTTGGATGCCGCCTTCAGCAGGGCGGCTTTCTGGGCGGCCGAATGGCCTTGCATGATCTGGACGTTCAAGAGGGGCATGACGGTTTCCGAGGGTGCACGAAGAGGAAGGCCATCATATCGTGACTGCGCCCGCGTGCAAGCAAGTGCACGCGGGCGCAAGGGGTCATGCGGGAAACGCTGGAATCAGGCGGCGGCCTTGCCTTCGCGTTCCAGTTCCGGTTGGGCGTCCGACGCGTCCGCGTCCGCCGTGGCCGGGGTTTCAGTCAGGGCTTCGGCCGAAACCGGCGTCTCGGTCAGGGCCGGCGTGACCAGCTCCACGACCTTCTTGCGGGACAGCATGCCCAGGAACTCGTCGTCCTCGCCCGTCACGGCGACCGGCTGGTCGCTGTGCACCAGCTGCGCCAGCACTTCGCCCAGACCCGCGGTGGCGGGCACCGAGGCCAGATCCTCGACAAAACGGGACACATCGCGCGCGCCTTCCTGCATGGCATTGGCGGCCGCCTTGGCGGTCAGGACGCCAGCGAGGCGCTTGCCGTCCAGCACCGGCGCGTACTCGTAGCTGAGCGCGTTCATGCGGTCCACGGCATGCGCCGGGCGCGAACGCATCGTCAGCGTCAGGCGCGCCGGATTCACGGCGTGGGTGGCGTTGAGCACCTTGGTGCGGTTCACGTCCTGCAGGAACGACTGCACGTAATCGTTGGCCGGGTTCAGCAGGATGTCTTCCGGCGTGCCTTCCTGCACCAGTTCGCCGTCCTTCAGGATGGCGATGCGGTTGCCCAGGCGCAGCGCTTCGTCCAGATCATGCGTGATGAAGACGATGGTCTTGTTGAGCTTGGCTTGCAGTTGCAGGAGCTGGTCCTGCATCTCGCGGCGGATCAGCGGGTCCAGCGCGGAGAACGCTTCGTCCATCAGCAGGATTTCGGCATCGGTGGCCAGCGCGCGCGCCAGGCCGACACGCTGCTGCATGCCGCCCGACAGTTGATGCGGGTACTGATTCTCGAAGCCCGACAGGCCCACCTGTTCCAGCCAATCGCGGGCGCGCTTCTCGCGCTCGGCCTTGCCGACGCCCTGCACGGTCAGCCCGTACGCGGCGTTGTCCAGCACCGTGCGGTGCGGAAACAGGCCAAAGCGCTGGAACACCATGCTCATCTTCTTTTGGCGGAAGACTTCCAGGTCGCGCTTGTTCAGGCTGACGACGTCCACGCCGTCGACCAGGATGTGGCCCGCGCTGGGCTCGATCAGGCGGTTGAAGTGGCGGATCAGCGTCGACTTGCCGGAACCGGACAAGCCCATGATGACGTAGATGCTGCCTTCTTCGATGGACAGGCTGATGTCGCGCAGACCCAGCGTGTGGCCGCTCTTGGCCAGCAGCTCTTCCTTGCTCATGCCGCCCTGCGCGGCTTCCAGCCACTTTTTCGGATGCGCTCCGAAGATCTTGTAGATGTTCTTGACTTCGATCTTGCTCATCGCTGGCCTCCCATGCGCATGCGCTGTCCATACGATTGCGTGATCCGGTCGAACAGCACGGCCAGCACCACGATACCCAGGCCGGCCAACAGGCCCCGGCCCACTTCCAGGCGATTGATGCCCAGCAGCACTTCATAACCCAGGCCGCGCGCACCGATCATCGACGCGATCACCACCATCGACAGCGCCATCATCGTGGTCTGGTTGATGCCGGCCATGATGTTGGGCAGCGCCAGGGGCAACTGCACGCCGAAGAGCTGCTGGCGCGGGTTGGCGCCAAAGGCGCGCGACGCTTCCAGCACTTCGCGGTCGACCAGGCGGATGCCCAGGTCGGTCAGGCGGATGAGCGGCGGCACGGCGTAAATGACGGTCGCGATGATGGCGGGGATCTTGCCCAGGCCAAACAGCATGACGACGGGAATCAGGTACACAAAGCTGGGCATCGTCTGCATCACGTCCAGCACGGGCAGCATGCCCGAACGCAGCCAGTTGACCCGCGCCATCAGCACGCCCAGCGGAATGCCGATCAGCACGGACAGACCTGCCGCCATGATCATCAGCGCCAGCGTCTGCATGCCGGCGTCCCACAGGCCCAGCACGCCGATCACGCACAGCAGCGCGCCCATCGCGACGCTCAGGCCGATGCGGCGGCTGACGCCATAGGCGATCGCAACGGTGACCGCGACTACCGCCCACCAGGGCGAGTTGCGCAGCAGCTGCTCCAACCACACCAACGCGTGCAGCACGGGCTGGGACAATTTCTCCAGCGTGTCCGCGTAGTTGGTGACCAGATGATCGACAAAGCCGTCGATCGCCCCCCGTACCTGACGGGCGGGAATAATTTCAGGAAACATGCATTCGACTCCATTCTGGCGCGCTCGCCGCCCGTGTCGCCACCGGGCGCGCCGGCGCAGCGGAAAACAACGAGACTGAGACGGGTGCCTGGCACCTGGACGGATGATGGATCGCGCAGATCACATCCGCATCGGTGCCCTGCACCGGTATCACTGCCACCGCGGGTGGCGGCACAAGCACGCTTGCCGGGCCGGACGCATGCGCCCGGCCGGCGGCCATCCCGGCAAAGAGGTCCGGTCCCTCAAGGGGCCGGTACGCGCCACCGCGGCGCGCAGCCAGGATCACAGTGCTTTACAGCGCGCTTTGGACGCGCCCGGCGACGTCAGCGGGGACCCACTTGGTCCAGACGTCGGGTTTGTTCTTCAGGAACCACTTGGCCACGGCGGTGGACTCATCGCCGGACTCTTCCATGTGGGCCAGGGTTTCGTTGATGACCGGAAGCGGCACCGAAACCTTGGACAGGAATTCGGTCAGCTTGGGCGCATCTTCGGAGAACTTGGTGTTCACTGCCGTAAAGACGGGATTGTCGGGATAGGCGCTGGGCTCGGGCTTGGCGCACTTGGGCGACGTCAGGCACTTGTGCTTTTCGGCGTCGTAGGGCGGCAGGTCCAGCTTGACCAGATCCATGGCGCCAACCAGCGGCGTGGGCGACCAGTAATAGAAGACCACGTTCTGCTTGCGCTTGTAGGCCGACATCAGGGCCGCCTTCTGCGCCGCGCCCGTTCCGGGCGAATACAGCGTGTAGGAGTCGTCAAGCTTCAGGGCATGGAACAGGTTGTTGCTGGTGACTTCGCAACCCCAGCCTGCCGGGCAGCCATAGAAACGGCCCTTGCCGGGCTCTTCCGGATCCTTGAACTGGTCCTTGAACTTGGGCAGGTCGGCCGCGGACTTCAGTTCGGGCAGGCGCTCGGCCGTGTATTTGGGGATGTACCAGCCTTCGGCGCCCATGTACAGGTCACCGATGCGCTTGACCTTGCCGGTCTTCTCGGCGCGGGCCCAGGGGTCGGCCACGCTGTTCAGCCAGATTTCGGTATTGATGTCCAGATCGCCGCGCTCGAGGGCGGCCAGGGCGGGCAGCGTTTCGGTGGGCAGGGTTTCGGTCTTGCAACCGTAGCCCTTTTCCATGATGAAACGTTCGACGTCAACCAGGACCAGATTGGATTCCCAGTTCATGGCGCCGAAGGTTACCGGGCGCTTGATTTCGCATTGCGGGGCGTCGGCGGCTTGGGCCGCACCGGCAAACGCAAACATGACGGCCGCGGCGGCCAGGGTCTTGACAGGGGTAAAACGCATTGGCTTTTGCCTCCATAGGTTCAGGCACGCACGCCAGGAACAAGCCCGGGAGGCACCGTGGAGCTAAGGGGGTTGTGCGGAAGACGGGCTGAACCGCCAATACAAACCGACACTAGCAACAAGACGGCCCGCGAGGGACGCGGCGTCTTGCAAGACAGGGAGCTTCAAAAACGAGTTTTTGAAAACCCAGAGAAAGGGGACAAACTGAACGAAGAAGGCAGCATCTTAAACGAAATTGATATGCAGACCAACCCCGGGGGTGAATGAAACAGATACATTCGCCACGAAAAAGGTACGGGAAAACCCGGTGTCCACCTGGGTGGTTGGCAGTTTTCCCCAGGGGAAATTCATGCGGAGAGGGTCGATACATTTAGTTAACAATATGTTCGGATAAACACATACAGAGCGTTCCAAAACGGGGTTTGGAAACGCGAAACGGCCGGTCGGCAGGGCCGTTTTCATGCGCTTTCAAGGCGGCCCGGCGGGGCGGCTATGCCGCATCTGGGAGGAGGTGTCTGACACCCTTTAGGCAATGCGACAGGTTGAAGGCCGTCTCACCAGGGTGTCAGACACCGGGGCAATTCGGTGCCGCTACTTCCTGGCGAACGACTGCTGATGTGGAGGTGTCTGACACCCCTTTCGGCAATGCGTCAGGTTGAAGGCCGTCTCACCAGGGTGTCAGACACCGGGGCAGTTCGGTGCCGCTACTTCCTTGCAAGCGACTGCTGATGTGGAAGTGTCTGACACCCTTTCGGCAATTCGGCAGGTTGAAGGCCGTCTCACCAGGGTGTCAGACACCGGGTCAATTTGCCGCCGCTACTTCCTTGCGAGCGACTGCTGATGTGGAGGCGTCTGACACCCCTTTCGGCAATGCGGCACGTTGAAGGCCATCTCACCAGGGTGTCAGACACCGGGGCAGTTCGGTGCCGCTACTTCCTGGCGAGCGACTGCTGATGTGGAGGTGTCTGACACCCCTTTCGGCAATGCGGCAGGTTGAAGGCCGTCTCACGAGGGTGTCAGACACCGGGGCAATTCGGTGCCGCTACTTCCTTGCGAGCGACTGCTGATACGGCCCAGCGTCCAGCGCGCCCGCCGGCAGATCCCCCTTCAGCGTCCCGTTGTCCTTGAAAATCTGAAACTCGCGCTTGAGCGTATCCAGGTCCGCCTCGTTCAGCGACACCCGGTAATTCTCGTCCCAAAGGTCCGCGAACACCTGCGCATCCGCCTGCGGCAGATTGCCCGCTTTCTGCACCGCGCTGACCACCTGCGCGGGATTGGCGTGGCCGTATTCCAGCGCTTTGCGCAGCGCCACGATCGCACGCACGACGGCGTCCGGGTTCTTCTGCTGGTACTCCGCGCGGACCAGGCCCACGGCGTTGTAGGGCACGCTGTCGCTCTTGGTCAACGTCTTCCACTGATCGCCAAACGTCGACAAGGTACGCACCTTCAGGTCCTTCAACTGCGCGGTCGTGACGTTGCGCAGCGCGGCCGCGTCCACTTCCTTTTGCGCCAGGAATTGCACCAGACGCGGCTCATTGCCGGGCACCAGCGTGAAATCCTTCTCCTTGATCCCGTGGTTGCCCGCCAGCACGGCGCTGGCGATGGTGGCGGTGGAACTGCCCGCGGGCGACATGCCGATCTTCTTGCCCTTCAGGTCGGCCAGCGTCTTGATCGGCGAGTCCTCCAGCACCACGAAGGACACGTTCGACGGCTGCGTTGCCAGCACGATCTTCACCGGGACGCCATCGGTCGCCAACGCAAACGCGCCCGCGGCCGGGGATCCGAAGGCCAGGTCGATGGCATTGGCGGCGATGGCGCGGGTCGGGCCATTGACGTCCGAGAAGTGCACGTACTCCACCTCCAGACCCTGGTCCTTGAAGAAGGTGCCGGCTTCCAGCACCGCGCCGTAACCCAGCGTCAGCCCGCTGGGCCAGTAGCCGACGCGGATTTTTTCGGCATGCGCGGGCGCCGCGGCCAGGCCGCCGGCCAGCACCGCCAAGAACGCGGCGCGTTTGATCAATTGCAAGGCTTTCATGAGTGCTCCAGTAGTGAGTCCTGTCCGGTCAACGCGCCGGCGGCAGGTGTCGGTAGGTGGGATCGGTGCGGTCCAGTCCGCGCAGCAGCGCCTGCCACAATCGCGGGCTGCTGCGGCCGGCGGCGCGGTCGAAGGTCTGTGCCGCGCGCTGGATGGCGTCGCGGTCGGGCACGGCGACGGCCTGGCCAGTCGCCTGGATCTGCAACTGCGCGCGGCAGGCAAATTCCAGGAAATACATCAGCTCGAACGCCTCGCCGACCGTCGCACCGCAGGTCAGCAGGCCGTGATTGCGCAGCATCAGCGCCTTGTGCGGCCCCAGGTCACGCACTAGCCGCGCGCGCTCGTCCAGGTCCACCGCCACGCCTTCGTAGGCGTGATAGCCAATGCGCCCCTGAAAGCGCGCCGCATGCTGCGTGTAGGGCAGCAAGCCATCACGCAGGGCGGACACCGCCACGCCGGCCAGCGTATGGGTGTGCATCACGCACACGGCGTCCGGCCGAGCCTGGTGCACCGCCGAATGGATGACGAAGCCAGCCCGGTTGATGCCCAGCCCGGTCGGATCGTCCAGAAGCTCGCCGTCCGCGCCTACCGTCACCAGGTTGTCGGCACGGACCTCGTCGAACAGCAGGCCGAACGGATTGATCAGGAACTGGTCTTTAGCCCCCGGCACGCGCGCCGAGATGTGCGTATAGATGAGATCGGTCATGCCGAACTGCGCCGCCAGCCGATGGCAAGCGGCGAGGTCGATGCGCATCTGCGCGCGTGCGGCCGCCAACGCGTCAGGATCGGGCTTGGGTGTCTGCGCCACCTGCGGCCTCCCAGAAGACGATTTTGCGATGCAGCCAGCGCACCGTCTGCGCGCCGGCAACGCCAAATGCGGCCAGCAGGATCACGCCGGCAAACATGGTGCTGACGTTCAGGTTGACCGCGGCCGATCCGATCAGGTAGCCCAGCCCTGCCTCCGACGAGACCAGCTCGCCCACAACGGTGCCGATCAGCGCGAGCGACACGCCGATCTGCAAGCCGGCAAAAATGTCGCCGGACGCCGCGGGCAGCTTCACGTGACGGAAGATGTACCAGCGCGACGCCGAGAACGCGCGGCACGCGTCGATCAGGTCCGGGTCCACACGCCGGATGCCCACGATGGTGTTGATGAACAGCGGGAAAAAGCAGATCAGCACCACCAGCACCACCTTCGACGCCAGTCCGAAGCCGAACCACACGAGGATCAGCGGGGCCAGCGCCACCTTGGGCGTGGCCTGAATGGCCACCAGCAGCGGATAGACAAATTTCTCGAACGTGCGCGATTCCGCCAGCAACGCCCCCAGCACCAGCGCCAGCACGCTGCCGATGGCGTAGCCGATAAGCGTCGCGGCCACGGTGTAGCCGATGTGGCGCCAGATGGTGCCGTCCTGGAATACCGACACCAGCGTGCTGAAGACAGCGCCCGGCGTGGTCAGGATGTAGTCGGGAACCTTGAAGTAGGTCACGGAAAAATGCCAGGCCAGCAACACCGCGGCCAGCGTGGCAAGCGGGTACAGGACAGCGGTCAGTCGTTGCATGGGCTCATCCGATGAAGTGGCGCCGAAGGTGATCGGCGGCGGCGGTAAACGCGGGTTCGGCCAGCGTCGCCATCGTGCGCGGACGGGGGATATCCACCTTGAAGTCCTCGACCACCCTGCCGGGCCTGGCCGACATGACCAGCACACGGTCCGACAGCATCACGGCTTCGGGAATGCTGTGCGTGATGAACAGCACCGACTTGCGGTCGCGCATCCAGATCCGCTGCAGCTCCAGCGTCAGCGCCTCGCGCGTCATCGCGTCCAGGGCGGCGAACGGCTCGTCCATCAGCAGCAGCCGCGGGTCGCGCTGCAGCATCCGCGCCAGCCCCACCCGCTGCTGCATGCCGCCGGACAGTTCGATGGGGTAGTTGCCGGCAAAGTCGCGCAGCCCCACGAGGTCCAGCAGTTCCCGCGCGCGGCGCTCGGCAACGGCGCCGCGCTCGCCCGCGGTTTCGCTGGGCAGCAGAACGTTGTCCAGCACCGAGCGCCACGGCAGCAGTGTCGGCTTCTGGAAGGCGACGCCGATGTCGCGGCTGGGGCCGGCCACCGGCACGCCGCCGACTTCGACCTGGCCCCGCGTGGGGGCCAGCAGCCCGGCAGCAAGCTTGAGCAGCGTGGACTTGCCGCAGCCCGACGGCCCGAGGATCGTGACGAACTCGCCCTCACCCACTTCCAGTTCCACGTCGCGCAGCGCGTCGATGCTGCCGCGCCGCGTCTGGTAGGACACCGACACCGCGCACGCCTGCAGCAAGGGCGCTGCCGTCATTGGACCGCCTTCGCCTGCGCGCGCACGGCGGCGGCGTCGAACGCCGAGAACTTCGGCACGAGCTGGTTGCTGAAGATCTTGTCGACGGGAATGTCGGCGGTGTTGAACTCGCCCGCCTCGTGCATTGCGCCCACAAAGGACCGGATCACCGCCAGGTCGAATTCGCCCGGCACGCGGACGGTGCCATCGGGGCGGCGCAAGGTGCTGTCCATGCGCTTTCTGACCAGCACAACGGCTTCGTCCAGGTGCTTCTGATAGTCGCCGTCCTTGGGCTTGGCTTCCGGCTGGTACTTCCAGAACGTTTCGGCGCACAACCGCGGATTGGCATCGCACGCCAGCACCGCCTTGGTGTACGCACGCCCGAAGCGGGCCAGCAGCTCGGGCTGGTCGCGCAGCGTGTCTTCATGCGCGATGAAGCCGTTGCTGTTGATCTTCTGGAAAATCGGCGGATACGGCAGGCGGCGGACCTTGGTGCCGGTCAGCTCCAGCATCGCGGTCCACGAGCTGTTGTAGTTCAGGGCGTCCACCCTGCCCTCTTTCAGCGCCAGAAAGCCGGATCCCAGCACGCCCACCGCCACGATGTCCACGTCCTTGCCCGGCGCCAGCGACTCCTGCCGCAACAGCGCCCGCGTCGATGGAATAGTGCCCCAGGTCAGCGCGCCGACCCCGATCTTCTTGCCCTTCAGGTCCTTGATCGTCTTGATGGGGCCGTCAGCCAGCACCGCCAGCTCCAGCTCGTTGGACGGAATGGTGTTGTAGAAGTAGCGCACCGGCAGCGGCGTCTTGCCGGTCTCGTAGCTGGCCAGCACGGGCTCCGGCAGCGGCAGGCCGATCGTGACCTTCTTGGACGCCACCTGAGGCAGCAACGCGCCCGCGCCCTGGAACACGATCGTCTTGACCTCGATGTTCTCCTGGTCGAAATAACCCAGGTCCTTGCCCAGTCCGTACACGCCGCCACTGGCGACGGTAAGCGGAATGCCCAGCGCCACGGTGACAGTGTCGGCGGCCTGCGCGGCCGGGAGGGCGGCCAGCGCCACGGCGGCGGCAGCGATGCGCGCAAGGGTTTGTGCGGGTTTGGTCATTGCAGTGTTCCGTTGGTGTTGGGGTGTCTCTCGGGTCGGGCCAGCGCGTTCCGCGCCCGCTGTTTGAGCAGGTTGCGGTCGACCTTGTTGGTGGAAGCCAGCGGCAACGCATCCAGAAACCAGACGCGGCGCGGGTGCTGGTAGGCCGGCGCGTGGGTCAGCACGTACTGTTTGACCGCGTCTTCGGTCAGCACGCCGGGCGCGGCGGGCACGACAAACGCCACCGGCTTGTGGCCCTTGATGTCGTCCGGCACCGGCACCACGCAGGCCTGCTGCACGCCGGGCAGCGTTTCCAGCACTTTCTCGACCTCGCCGGGAAAGATGTTTTCGCCGCCGGACACGAACATGTCGTCGTCGCGGCCCACGAAGTAATAGAAGCCCTGCGCGTCGCGGCGCAGCACGTCGCCCGTGACGTAATAGCCGTCGACGGTGATGGCGGCGCGGATATCGGGACGGTTGTGATAGCCCAGCATGATGCCGGGGCTCTTGACATGCAGCACGCCCTGATCGCTCTCGTTGCCCGCGGCGTCCACGAGCCGCACCTGCACCTGCGGATGCGCATGGCCGATCGACATGTCGGGCTGCGGCAGCCCGCCCGGGTGCGGGCCGAACGTGACGGGGCCAGCCTCCGTGGTGCCATACGAATTGATCACGCGCGCCTTGGGCAACGCGCGGCGGATGGCGGCCTGCAAGGCTTCACTGACGGGCGCCGAGCCCATGCGCACGACCTCCACGCTGCTCAGATCGGCGTGGACGAGCAGATCCTCTTCGCGCAGCACCATCGCCATCATCGGCGGCACGGACGTGAGCCAGGTGGGGCGGTAGCGCGCAATGGCCTCGATGTAGGGCCGCGGCTTGAACTGCGGCAGCAGCACGATGGTTGCCTGCCCGGCCAGCGCAAGCTGGGACAGCGCCAGCGCGTTCATGTGATACATCGGCGCGGCGATCAGGTAGCGCTGCCCGGCCAGGCTTTGGCCGGCGAGCCGCGTGCGCACCACCCACAGGTGGCTGCGATGCGACAGCACCACGCCCTTGGGCTTGCCGGTGGATCCAGACGTGTACAGGAAGAACGCGGCTTCGTCCGGCGCCGGCGTCACGGCCTCGAACGGTCCCGGGTCGAGCAAGGCGTCCAGCCCGGTCTCGCCCGGCGCGCCAAACTCCACGACAGGCAGATCCGACGGCGTCTGCGCGCGCCGCGCGGCATCGCAGAAGACCAGCCGTGCACCGCTGTCCTGAATGACGAAGTCGGACAAGGCGCGCGGAAACTTGTAGTTCACCGGCACGACAACCAGGCCCGCCCGCTGCGCGCCCAGCAGCACCGCCAGGAACTGCGCGCTGTTGGCGGCCAGCACCGCGACGCGATCGCCGCGTTGCAGCCCGCGGCGCAGCAGTCCGCGCGCGACGGCGTTGCACAGGTCTTCAAGCTGCCCGACCGTCAGGCGCGTCTCGTTCTGCTCATCGTCCAGCGCGATCACCGCCACGTTGTCGGGATGGGCGCCCGGCGGCGTGAGGCCGCCCAGGTTGTACGCATGAAAGCCGAGATCAGTGCTCATAGACGAAGTCCAGTAAGGTGTTCAAGCCCGGCAGGGCGACGGCCAGACCGTTCACGCCATCGCGTTGCCAGGGCCGCGCGCGCAGGCCATCGCCCAGCGCCGCGACGTGTCGCTCCAGCGCATCGGGGTTGCCCGCGCGCATGGCGATGGCGCCGAAAAAGCTGTCGCGGCCCAGCGCATCGCAGGCGAGGTCGCCGTAGCGCTGCGCGTAAGCATCGGCATCCAGCAGGTCAACCGAAAAGCCGGGGCTGGGTATCGAAAAGCCGCGCCCGTCCAGATGCACCTGGCCGAACGCCGCCTGCGCATAAGCCTGCGCGTCGGCCTGCGCCCGGGCGGACACCAGCGTCAGGCCCGCCAGGCCGCGCACGCCATTGGCGTGCGTCTGCCACTCCGGCCGCCACACCAGTTCCGGCGTCAGGTGCTGGCAGTAATAGACTCGGCCAGCCTCGAAGGCGCCGGGCTGGTAGCGCACGGTGCGAAAGCTGGCCTCGTGCTGCACACCGTCCAGCTCAAGCGCACGGGTGAACGCGTGCAACGGGGCCACCGCGGCGCCCGCGCGCGTCAGCGCCGCATGCACGGCGTCGGCCGAGGCCGGCTTGTAGACCAGCCCGTCGATGCCCGCGGGGTTGTCCAGGATCTCCTGGCGCAAGGTGCCACCATCGGTCGGCAGGCCGATCAGCTCCAGATAATCGTCCTGAAACACCATCAGGTGATTCACCGACCCGAACGCGTGCCGGCCTTGCGGCGTCAGCGTGAACCCCAGCGCCGCGAACAGGCGCGCGGCCGCATCGGTGCCAAAGCGCGTATTGATCACCAGGTGATCGAGTGGCAGAGCGCTGTCCATGCCCCTTCCCCCTCAGGCCTTGGGCGGCGCGGTCAGGTACACGCCGCGCCCGCTGGCCAGCAGCACGCCTTGCGCGTCCTCGATGCGCGCTTCGGCCACCGACAACTGCTTGCCGGCCTTGACGACCTTGCCGCGGATGGTGAGGTCGCCCTGGATCGCGGGCCGGTGATAGTCGACCCGCAGGTCCACGGTCGGCACGCCACGGCCCGTGTGGGAGACGAGCGCCCAGTCCGCTGTCAGGTCGATCAGCGCGGCCAGAATGCCGCCGTGCGTGTAGGGGTTGTCGGGGTTGACCGACCATTCCTCGCGCCACGTGGCCTGCAGCACGATCTCGCCGTCGCCGACCGACAGCACTTTCAGGCCAAGCCACTGGTGATAGGGACTGCGCAAGAGACGCGCCTGGATATCGGCCGCGGCGGGCAGGTTCTGTTCAGACATGTTCAAGGTTCCGATGGGGTTCAGGGAGCGACGATGATCTTGCCGATGACCTTGCGGTCGCGGATGGCGGCCAGGCCTTCGGCTGCTTCTTCCAGCGGCACCACGCGGTCGATCAGCGGTGCGATCTCGCGGCGGTCGACCTGGTCCAGCAAGGCGAGCAGGTTCTCGTCGTAGAAGCTGTTGGAGCCCTTGACGGTCAGCTCGAAGCTCCAGATGTAGCGCAGGTCTTCCTTCGGGTCGTAGCCCGCGGTGGCGCCGCAGGTCAGCAGAACCCCGCCGCGGCGCAGGCAGCGCAGCGACGGCACCCAGGTGTCGCCGCCCGTAAAGTTCACCACCACGTCCACCCCGCCGGCGGTGCCGCGGCGCTGCGGCTTGCCATACTGCTGGATGGCCCATTTGGAGAAGTCGGTCTCGCGGTAGTCGACGACGTGATCCGCGCCAATCTCACGCAGCCGCGCCAGCTTGTCCGCGCCACTGGCGCAGGCAATCACCTCGGCGCCCAGGCGCTTGGCCAGAATGACGCTGGCCGTGCCCACGCCGCCGCTGGCGCCCAGGATCAGCACCTTGTCTCCGGCCTGCACGGTGCGGTGCGTGATCAGCATGCGGTGAGCAGTGCCATAGGCCACCGGCAAGGCGGCCGCCTGTTCGTACGTGACGTTGGCCGGCAGCGGCAGAAGCTGCGCCGCCGACACCAGGCAGTACTGCGCCATGCCGCCATCCAGCATCTCGCCCATCAGGCCCTTCTCGCGGTTCAGCGGATTGACCAGCACGCGGTCACCGGCCTTCCAGCCCTCGACGTCCGCGCCGACTTCGGCGATCTCGCCGGCCAGATCCAGGCCGATGATCACCGGCAACGGCACCTTGATGCCGGGCATGCCCTGCACCGTGAAGACATCGTGGTAGTTGAAGGACGAGGCGCGCACGCGCACCACGACGTGGCCGGGAATTGCCTGCGGCACAGGTTTGTCTTGGACGACCGACAGTTGGTCCAGGCCGCCGTGCGCGTTGAGCACGAGCGCCTTCATGGTTTGGGACATGGGAATGGATCCGTAACGGGAGAAAAAAAGGGAAGAAGATCAGTCTGCGGCGGCGCGGCGCCAGCGGAACAGGTGCGTCTCCAGCGGCTTGAGCACGCAGAATTCGATCAGCACCATCAGGCCGACCAGCGTGATCGTCCACGCGAACACCTGATCCGTCTGCACGAGGTCGGCCGCCTGCCGCAGCCGGTAGCCCACGCCGTTGGACGCGCCGATCGTCTCGGCCACCAGCGACACCCGCCAGCCGAAGCCGAAGGCCAGGCGCGCGCCGGAGAAGAAGTCGGGCAGGATGGACGGCAGATAGATCGTGCGCAGAATGCGCAGCGGCGACATGCGGAAGCTGCGCGCCAGTTCAACCAGATCGGCGCGCACCGACCGGGCGCCCTGCCAGACGTTGGTCAGGATCAGCGGCAGCGCGGTCATGAACACCACGAAGATGGTGGTGGCGTTGGAGATGCCGAACCAGATGATGGCGAAGATCGCCCAGATGGCCGAAGAAATCGTGTTGGTGACTGCCAGCACGGGTTCGAAGAATTCGCCCAGTTTGCGGCGGCTGCCAAACAGCAGCCCCAGCGCGGTGCCCGCCACGGCGGCCAGCGAAAAGCCCGCGATGACGCGCCAGAATGTCACGCCCAGATCGCGCCAGAACGTATCGCTGGAAACCAGCCGTCCCAGCGCATCGGCCACGCGCGCCGGCCCCGGCAGGATGTACGCGGGCACGCCGCGTGCGGCGAACGCCCATGCCGCCAGCAGCAGCGCCACCAGCAGCAGGCGCCGGCCCGCATTGCCGCCAAGGACACGCCATGCCGACACGCGGACGGCCGAAATCGAAGTCTGGTTCATGACGCTACACCCGCACGCGCAACTGACGGATCAGCTCGGCGACCTCAGGTTGCGACGGCGCGCGCGGCCTGGCCAGCGTCACCGGCGCGATCTCGCGGATGCGGCCCGGCCGTGGCCGCAGGATCACCACCTGGTCGGCCAGCACCGCCGCTTCCTCGACATCGTGCGTCACGAACACCACGGTCATGCCCCGGCTCGCCTGGATTTCCAGCAGCTCGGCGTGCATCTGCGCGCGGGTGCCGGGGTCCAGCTTGGAAAAGGGTTCGTCCAGCAGCAGGATACGCGGCGCGTTCACCAGGCTGCGCGCCAGCGCCACGCGGCTGCGCATGCCGCCGGACAACTCGTGCGGATAGGCCGACGCGAAGCCGGCCAGCCCCACCGTTTCCAGCGCGGCCAGCGCCCGCGCCTGGCGTTCGGCGCGCGGCAGGCGCGTGGCCTCCAGGCCGAAGCAGACGTTTTCCCGCGCGGTGCGCCACGGCAGCAGCCGGTCGTCCTGGAACAGATATCCCACTGCACGCCAGTCCGTGTACGCCGCCGTGCTGGCGCCTTCCACCAGGATGTTGCCCTCGTCGGGATGCGCCAGACCCGCGATCAGGTTGAGCAGCGTGCTCTTGCCGCAGCCCGACGCGCCCAGAATGGCAACCACTTGACCATGCGGAATGTCCAGGTCGATGCCTTCGAGCACCTGCAGGGGCGTGTCGTCGCGGCGCGCAAAGCGCTTGGACACCTTACGCAGCGAGATGGCGGCGGACGCGGGCTGGCGGTCGGGAGATATGCGGCGGACGTGTTGGATGTCGGACAGATCGGTCATGAAAGGCACGGTTGAAGACGATGCCCTGCACGCCACGCTTGGGGCGAACCGACATCAAGCCTCGCAGCTTAAGCGTCATGCACATACATCGGAACGACCGATTTCCCATCTGCAAATGGCGTGAAGTCCTTAGGTGAAAACCGGCTATCGGCATGCGGAAATCTTCGTTGGCAACCTGGATTTGCCCACCTAAGTTCAGGGATTTTCCCGCCCCAATTGGAACCCTCAAGCATGCCAGCCCGTCTTGCCGTCACCCCCGCCACCGCGTTGATCGACGTTCCCCGCGTCTTCACGCTGGAAGGCTTTCATCCGCATTCCGCCGTGACCCTGACGCTGACTTCGCGCCAGCCCGATGGCGAGACCTGGCGCAGCCGCAACACCTTCCTTGCCGACGCGAAGGGGTCGGTCGACGTGTCCGGGCAGGCTCCCGAATCCGGCGGCTACGGGGTCGCCGATGGCCAGGGTCCGATCTGGTCGCAGTCGCCCGCGCGGGCCGGCGATGCTCAAGACGCCGATGACCTGCCCGCCCCCGAAAGCGCGGATGGCGTCATCCATTTGATCGCGGCGGCCAGCGACACGCACGGCAATCACGCGTCCGCCCGCTTCGAACAGCGCCACGCGGACATCGGCGTCACCCGGCAGCCCTTGAACGAGGACGGCTTGGTGGGCGTGCTGTATACCCCCGCCGGCCCCGGCCCGCATCCGGCCATCGTGGTGCTGAACGGATCGGGCGGCGGCATCAACGAAGCGCGGGCCGCCCTCTTTGCGTCGCGCGGCTATGCCGCGCTGGCGCTGGGCTACTTCGGCGCGCCCGGCCTGCCGGACTACCTTTCCGCGATCCCCCTGGAATACTTCGAGCGCGCGCTGCAATGGCTGCGCACCACAGTCAGGCCGGCGGGCGATTTCGTCGCGGTCAGCGGCCATTCGCGCGGCGGCGAACTGGCGCTGCTGCTGGGCAGCCTGTATCCGCAGGCCGTATCGGCGGTGATCGCCTATGTGCCCAGCTCGGTCGTGCACGGCGTGCTGAACGCGGGCAAACCGGGCACGGGCCGCTTCGGTCCCGCCTGGACGCAGGCGGGCCAGCCCCTGGCGCACGTCTGGGAGAACAACGTCGCGCAGGATTGGGGCCTCGTCGACAGCCTGCCCGAGCCGCGTCGCCAGGCGCAGGCGTTCGTGAACGCCCAGCAGGATGCGGCCGCCGTCGCGCGCGCCCGCATTCCGGTGGAACGGATAGCGGGTCCGGTCCTGGTGCTGTCCGCGGGCGACGACGGCTATTGGCCATCGACCCAGTACGCCGCCGACGTGGCAAACGCCCTGCAGGCCGCCGGCCACCCGCACGCCGTGGCGCATCTGGACTATCCCGACGCCGGACACGCCATGCAGGCGCCCGGCGTGCCCACCACCGAGATCGCTCGCGCGCATGCGGTGTCCGGCATCGTGCTGACCGGCGGAGGCGACGCCGCGGCCAACGCGCGCGCCAACGCGGACTCGTGGGCGGCGGTGCAGCGCTTTCTGGTGGCCGCGGTCGCCGAACGCGCGGTGACCGCCGCATGAGCGCGCAGCAGACGCCCGGCGCGGGCGCGCTGGCGGGCCTGACCCTCATCGAACTCGAAGGAATCGGCCCGGCGCCGATGGCGGCGATGCTGCTCGCCGACATGGGCGCGACGGTCCTTCGCATCCAGCGCCGGGAACCCGTGGCGCAAGGCATCCAGCGCGAACCGCGCTTCAACCTGTTGCTGCGCAACCGCACGTCGATTGAACTGGACCTCAAGCGGCCGGAATCCGCGGCGCTCGTGCTGGACCTGGTCGAGAACGCGGACGCCTTGATCGAAGGGTTCCGGCCCGGCGTCATGGAGCGGCTCGGCCTCGGTCCGGACGCGTGCCTCGCGCGCAATCCGCGTCTTGTCTATGGCCGGGTCACGGGCTGGGGCCAGACCGGCCCGCTGGCCCTGTCGGCGGGACACGACATCAACTATCTGGCGATCACCGGCGCCCTCGAGGCGATCGGCCGGCAGGGGCAGCCGCCCACGCCGCCGCTGGCGCTCTTGGGCGACTTCGCGGGCGGCGGGTTGTATCTGGCACTGGGCATCCTGGCCGCGCTGATCGAACGCGCGCGCAGCGGTCTGGGACAGGTCGTGGACGCGGCCATGGTCGATGGCGTGGCGTCCCTGTCCACCGCCTTTCATGGCCTGGCTGCGGCAGGCGTATGGCGGGCCGAGCGCGGCACGAACCTGATCGACTCCGGCGCGCCCTTCTACGACGTCTACGCGTGCCGTGATGGACGCTACGTCTCCGTTGGGCCGCTGGAAGCCAAGTTCTTCAAGACGCTGCTGACCCTGCTGGAACTGCCGGCGGAGCTGGCCGCGTGGCAATCCGACCGCGCCCGCTGGCCTGCGCTGCGCGAGCAGTTGGCGCACGCCTTTGCCGGCCGCTCGCGCGAAGAATGGACCGCGCGGCTGGAAGGAACCGATGCGTGCTTCGCGCCCGTGCTGAGTTTTGACGAAGCGCCGAATCACCCGCACCTGCGCGCACGCGGCACGTTCGCCGAGGTCGACGGCATCGCCCAGCCGGCGCCCGCGCCGCGCCTGAGCCGCAGTACGGCGCCGCCGATCACGCCGGTCGCGGCGCCATTGCGCGGCACCACGGCGCTGGCCGCGCTGGGCCGCTGGCTGCCGCCCGACGCGCTGGAGCGCGCACGGGCGCAGGGCTTGTTCGAGTAAACCCGCTGACCGTCAGCTACCCGCGGCGGCGTGGGCCGGCGCGAAGAAATAATCCTTCCAGCTTTCGGCCTGCCCTTGCAGCACGCCGATCTCGCGCAGCTTGTCGGCATACACCTTGGTCTGCTGCGGCGTGATCGTGAACTGGTTCTCGGGATCGTCCAGGATCTTCTTCACGAAATCCGCCGGCAGCTTGGAATTCTGCTGTCGGATGAAGATCGCGGCGGCCTCGTCCTTGTGCGCGGGAATCCACGCCGCGGCTTCCGCCAGCGCGGCGTAGAACGCCTGATAGGTCTTGGGATTGGCGTCGTGGAATTTCTGCGTGGTGTACAGCACGTTGAACGTCGCGGGTCCGCCCAGAATGTCGTACGAACTGATCACTTTGTGCACCGCCGGATTGCGTTCCAGCGCCTGGTAGTAGAACGGCGCGCTGGAAAAATGCGCATTCACCTCCAGGCCGCCGGAGATCAGGGCGGTGGTGGCGTCCGGATGCGGCAGGCTGATGGAGATATCGTCGAAGCGCTTGAAGTTGTCCTTGCCGTAGCGCTTGGCCGCTTCGATCTGCAAGGTGCGCGACTGGAATCCGACGCCAGCGGCCGGCACCGCGATGCGGTCCTTGGCGCCGAAGTCGTCCAGTGTCTTCACCGCCGGATTGTTGCTCAGCAGATAGTTGGGCAACGACCCCAGCGCCGCCACCAGCTTCACGTTCTGCTTGCCGCGCGTGCGGTCCCACAGCACCAGCGCAGGCGGCACGCCGGCCGACACCATGTCCAGCGCGCCGGCGAGCAGCGCCTCGTTCATGGCCGACGCGCCAGAAATCTGCGCCCATTCCACCTTGATGTCCACGCCGGCCTGCTTGCCGTGCTTCTCGATCAGTTTCTGGTCCTTGACCACATCAAGGATCAGATAGGCGATGCCAAACTGCTGCGCCACGCGCAGCGTGCCTTCGGCATGCGCCGGTGCGGCGGCCGCGACTAGCGTTGCAAAAGCCAGCGCGGAGGTCGCCGCGAAGCGCCGCAGGGGAAAGGGATTGATGGACATGAGGTCGCGGGCTCCTTGGGCCGGTGGGTTCGCCACGCCGCGTCATTCGCTGCGTAGGGTGACCGGCGATCCTAGCAACGCGCGCTCGGCGGCGGAACGAACTATTTCTGCTATCCAAATACCCCCGCTGGCAGGCCGCTTGGCGCGGCCGCCATTCCCAAGCCGCACGCCCCAGCGCGGCCGTAAGAAACAAGCATATGTCCAGATATTCTTTGTCGGCGCAGCCTTCGCTCCGTAGCATGACCCCAAGCTATTTCACATGCATATCGGGGTTTGGAATCATGAGTTCGTACAAGAAGCTGCCTTCCATCGACGCCGCGCGCCGGCGTCTGTTGTTCCATATCGGTTCGGTGGCCGCCGCAGGCGCCGCGGGCGCGCTGACCGGCGTGACGTTCGCCCAGTCCCGCGAGCAGGCCACGCTGGCTTCCGGCAGCGCGGGCTACACCTGGGCGCTGCCGTTCGTCGCCGAAAGCGGTGGCTACTGGAAGGCGCGCAACGTGGATCTGAAGGTGCTGGATTTTCCGACCGGACGGGACTCGATGCAGGCCCTGCTGGCCGGCTCGGCCAACTTCTCGACCACCACGGATACGCCGCTGGTCTTTGCCGTGTTGCAGGGTCTGAAGCCTGGCATCCTGGCCAATTTCAGCCGCTACTCGTACGACATGAAGATCGTGGCGCGCGAAGGCAGCGGCATCGCCGCCGACCAGCCCGCCAGCCTGAAGGGCAAGAAGATCGGCACGCCCGCAGGCACGTCGGGGCAGTACGCACTGGCCAAGTATCTGGAATTCGCAAAGCTGTCCGCCAGCGACATCACGCAGGTGAATCTGGCGCCCACCGATCTCATCGGCGCGCTGGTGCGCGGCGACATCGACGCGTTTTCCTGGACCGCGCAGGCCGGCAACGCGGCGCTGCGCCAAAGCGGCGGCAAGGCGTTCTTCCTGACGCAGGATGGCTACGAGAAATTCTTCCGCAGCCACCAGTTGCTGCTGGTCAACCAGAACACGCTGGACACGCGCCAGGCGCTGGTCAAGGACGCCATCGGCGCGCTGCTCGACGCCGAAAAGCGCATCGCGCAGGACCCGGCGTGGCCCGACTTGATCGCCACGCGCATCCGCAGCACGCCCGCGGAGGTCAAGCAGGCGACCTCGGTATTCGAATTCAAGGTGGGATTCGACGACAGCTTCGTGGACGACCTGGTGAATCAGGCCAAGTGGGCCATCGACGCCAAGCTGGCGCCCGCACCCGCCGGCGACTTGCGCGCGTTGTTCCGCGCCGCGATCAAGGACGCGCCGCTGTCCGCCGCCGCGCCCGACCGCGTCAAACTGGCCTGACGGCATGGGCGCCCTGATCGAATTCCAGCGCGTGTCGCAGTTCTTTGCCACGCGCGGCAACGCGCCCGCGCAGGCGCTGCACGAGGTGTCGCTGGACCTGGCGGCCGGCGAGTTCACGTGCCTGATCGGCCCCTCGGGCTGCGGCAAGACGACGCTGCTGCACCTGCTGGCGGGCTTTCTGCAGCCCACCGACGGCGCGGTCCGGTTCCATGGCGAACAGGTCGAACGCCCCGGTCCCGAACGCGGCGTGGTGTTTCAGGAATATGCGCTCTTTCCGTGGATGACGGCCCGGCAGAACGTGGAATTCGGCCTGCGCGCGCAATCGGTCGCCGCACCGCAACGCCGCCACCGCGCGCTGGCGGCGCTGGAGCGCGTGGGTTTGGCTGCGTCCGCTGACCGCTATCCGCACGAGTTGTCCGGCGGCATGCGCCAGCGCATCGCCGTGGCGCGGTCCCTGGTCGTCGAACCGAAAGTCCTGCTCATGGACGAGCCGTTCGCAGCCGTGGACGCGATGACCCGCGCCGCGCTGCAAAAGGACCTGCTGCGGCTGTGGCAGGAGACCGGCGTATCGGTGGTGTTCGTCACCCACAACATCGACGAAGCGATCTTCCTTGCGCAACGCGTCGTCGTCATGGCGCCGCATCCGGGCACGATCAGCGACGACATCCGCATTGGCCTGGACTATCCGCGGCAGCGCGGGTCCATTGAATTCGCCCAACACTACAACCGGATCGAAGCAGCGCTGGCGGCCGGCGCCCAAAGGCAGGCAGCATGACCTCATTGACCCTGCGCCGCGAATCCGTGGCCGAGACGACCGCTGATGTTCCCGTCCAAGCCGATCACGCGGCCAGCGGCGATGCGCGGCCCGCGCGTGCGGGACTGGCCGACCGCTTCCAACAGGCGCACGCGCGAGCGGAGCGCGCCCGTCGCCGCCGCCGGCTGCTGTTGAACCTGGCCGGCATCGCGCTGTTCCTGCTGGGGTGGGAAGCCATCCCGCACGTGTTCTCGTGGATGAACCCGGCGCTCTTTCCGCCGCCGTCGCGCGTGCTGCAGGCCGCGTTGCCGCTGATCGAATCGGGCGAACTGGCCGGGCACATCACCGCCAGCCTCACGCGGGCCGCGGCAGGATTCAGTATCGCGCTGATCCTCGGCATCACCGCCGGCATCCTGACGGCGCGGATCGCGTTCCTGCATCACCTGAGCGAACCCGTGCTGCATGGCTTTCGCTCGGTGCCGTCGCTCGCCGTCGTTCCGCTGGCGGTGCTGTGGTTCGGCATCGGCGAACTGCCGAAGATCGCGCTGATCGCCTGGGGCGCCTTCTTTCCCATCTGGATCACCACCTTCATCGGCGTGCGCGACACCAACATCGTGTACCTGCGATCCGCGGCGGCGTTGGGCGCCGGCAGGCTGCGCACGCTCTTTCTCGTCATCCTGCCCGCCGCCCTGCCCTTCATCCTGGCCGGCGTGCGCCAGGCCATCGCCGTGTCGCTGATCGTGCTGGTGGCGGCCGAGCTGTCGGGGTCGACCCGTGGCATCGCCTACATGATGTCGCTGGGCCATCAGCTTTTCCAGGTGGAGATCATGTTCATCGGCCTGGTGCTGCTGGGCACATTCGGCTTCCTGGCGGACCGCCTGTTCGTCTGGGCAGCGCGCCGACTATTCCCCTGGTATCAAAGCGCCTCCTGACATGAGCCTTTTTCACAGGCGGGCCGCACCCCGCACGCTGGTGCTGCGCAACGCGCGCATCCATACGTTTCATGACGCCCGCCCATCGGCCCATGCCATCGCGCTGGCAGACGGCCGGGTCGCGGCCTACGACGAGCAAGCCTTGGCGCTGGCGGGCGGCGATGCGCAGGTGCTGGACCTGCAGGGCGCGACGGTAATTCCCGGCATCAACGACAGCCATGCCCACATGGAGCGCGAGGGGTTAAAGACCCTGCGCCCCTCGCTGGCCCACGCGCGCAGCGTTGCAGACGTGTTGCAGGTGGTGCGCGAGCAGCGCGGTCCACGCCGCCCGGCGACTACATCGTCACCATGCCGGTGGGCACGCCACCCTATTTCTTCGGCGGCGCGGCGCAGTTGGCGGAAGGCCGGCTGCCCAGCCGGCAGGAACTGGACGCCGCGGCGCCCGACCACCCCGTCTATATCCCCGCGCCCTTCGGCAACTGGGGTAAGCCGCCCGGAAGCGGCGCGCTCAACAGCCTTGCGCTGGCACGCAATGGCCTGACGCCGGCATCGCAGCCCCGCTGCGGCGGCATCGAACTGGGCCGCGATGCCGCCGGCGAACTGAACGGCAGCATCGTCGAGCGCAACGCCCGCCCCGCCGTCGAATTCGACCTGCTGCCCGACGTGCCGCGTTTTGGCTATGCCGACCGGCTGAAGGGCCTGCGCATCTCGCAGCAGCTTTATCACGCCAAGGGCACCACCAGCATTTACGAAGGCCACGGCTGCGCGCCCGAGACCATCTCCGTCTACCGCAAGCTATGGGAAGACGGCCAGCTGACCATGCGTTCCACGCTGGTCGTCAGCCCCGCGTGGAGCGATCTGGCCGAAGCGGCGCGCGCCATGCGCGACTGGCTGGCCACCGCACGCGGGCGCGGCCTGGGCGACCCGTGGTTCCGGGTCAGCGGCATCCATATCGCCTACGGCGGCGATCCCGTCGTGGCCTGCTGCGCGCGCGCCAACCTGCCGGACACCGGCTGGTCCGGCTTCGTCGAACAGGCCGTTACGCCATCGGACTTCCGGGCGCTGTGCCTGCTGGCGGCCGAACATGACCTGCGCGTCAACGTCATCGTCTCGGACAAGTTGCACGAAGTCGTACCGGTGCTGCGCGAGGTCAACGCCCGGTTTCCGCTGGCCGGCCGCCGCTGGGTTGTGCAGCACATCGCCCGGTCGCGCATCGACGACCTGAAGGCGCTCAAGGCGCTGGACGTGCTGGTCACGACCATTCCCACGTATTTCCTGTGGAAAGGCGGCGCGGCCTACCTGGACGAACCCGACGGCGGAGAAGGCGTGGTGCCGCATGCCGACATGCTGGCGCTGGGACTCGATGTGTCGCTGGCGACCGACAACATTCCTTACGACCCGTTCCACACGCTGTGGGTGGCGGGCGTTCGGCAGGAGCGGCTGACGGGCCGCGTCATTGGCGCCGGGCAGGCGCTCTCCGCCCACGATGCGCTGCGCGCATTCACCGTGGCCGGCGCGCGGTTGAGTTTCGACGAAGACTGGAAGGGCCCGCTCGCGCCGGGATTTGCCGCGGACTTGGCGGTGCTGGATCAGGACCCGATGCAGTTGCCCGCTGCGGCGTGGCGGGACGTGCGCTGCACAATGACCATCGTGGGCGGGCACATCGTGCACCGCGAGCCGGACTAACGGCCCGGTCCGCCCCCCAACAGCTTGAACGACTGGTCCGCCGTACGCAGATCGCGCGAATCGCGGTTCCAGCCGATCTGAAGGCGGTAGCTGCCCAGCAATCCGGCCCGCACCAGTTCGTCTTCGGCCACCGGCGCAGGCGCATCGGCCTGGGGCGACACGTACATGGCGTCTTCGGGGCACCACGCCTCGCACATGAAGCAGGTCTGACAGGCGTCCTGGCGCGCGATGACCGGCGCCGCCCCTTCCACGATGTCGAACACATTGACCGGGCACACCCGGACGCAGATATTGCAGCCCGTGCAACGGCTGTCGCTGATGAGCTCGATCATGCCGCCAGCCTCGTCTGCGTTGCGGATTGCGGTGCGGGCTGCGGCACGGATTGCGCCCCTCCCCCGTCCAACGCGCGCGGCTGCACCCACACCTCGTCCAGCCCGCCAGCGCTTAAATGATGGTATTGCGCGGCGTCCTGCTCCAAGAAGTCGTAGCGTTTGTGCATGCCGCGCGTCTCGCGGCGGGCCAGCGCGCTGCGGTACATCCAGCGCGACGTGGCCAGCATGGCCGCCGCCTCGCGCGTCGCCAGCAGATCCGCGGCGGCCGCGGGCGCCGCCGACCGCAAGCCTTGCCACTGCGTGTCCAACCGGGCGACCGACGGCTCCAGCACGTCCGCCGTCCTGAAATAGTTCCGCTCGAAGGGCATGACCTCGTCCTGCACCGCCCTGACCAGCGCGGCGGCATCCGCGGCGCGCGCGCCGTTTCCACGCAGGCCCGCGGCCCCCGCGGCGATGACGGTACGTCCGCGGCCGCGCGCGGCCAGCGCATGGCCGGCAGCGCCGGCGCCGGCCCAGGATCCGGACGAGATGGCCCAGGCGGCGTTATGGCTGCCGCCCCCGGTAAAGCCGCCGCAAATGGGCTCGCGCGTTGCGGCATCACCAGCGGCGTACAGCCCCGGCACGGTGGTCGAACAATCCGGCCCCGCCAGCCGCAGGCCACCCGTGCCGCGCACGGTGCCCTCCAGCCGAAGCGTCACGGGAAATCGCTGCGTAAACGGGTCGATGCCGCTGCGGTCGAACGGCAGGAAGAAGTTCGGTTGCGCGGCGCGCATCGCCTGCCGCGTGGCCTCGTCGGCCTGATCCAGGCGCGCATAGACTTTCTGGCGCAGCAGTTCGCGCGCGATGACCGAGCGCCCGCCCTTGGACGCCGCGCCGGGGATCGGCACGCCGTCAACGTCGGTGAAGGTCGCCCAGCTATAGAACAGCGTCTTGGTCACCGAGCCGAACTCGGGCGCAATGCCGTAGGCGTTGGAAAACTCCATGCCCGACAGCTCCGCGCCCAGTTCGGCTGCCATCAGCAGGCCGTCTCCGGTCAGCACGTTGCAGCCCAGCGCCCGGCTCAGGAAGGCGCAACCGCCCGTGGCGATGACGACCGCCCCCGCGCGCACCGTCCACGCGCCGCCCCGCTGCCGGTCCACGCCCGCCGCGCCGGCGACCGCGCCGTGCTCATCGCGCAGCAGTTCCAGCACCGGGTGATGATCGAGAATCCTGCCGCCCGCCTGCTTGACCTGCTTGCGCATCAGGCGCATGTACTCCGGGCCCTGCAGCGAATTGCGGCGCGACACGCCGTCGCCATCCACCGGAAAGGGATAGCCCCAGTCCGCCAGGGTATTGATGCCGTCCCACGTCCGGTCCAGGACGCGGCCCATCCAGCCATGGTCCGCCAGCCGGCCGCCCATGTCGTAGCGGCTGGCCATCGCGGCGGCGCGCTTCTGCGGATCGGGATCGACATACCAGACCGCGGTGCCGGCCGCGGCGGTGGCGCCGGACGACCCGCAATAGCCTTTGTCCGCCAGGATGACGCTTGCGCCGGCCTGGGCGGCGCAGACTGCGGCCCAGGTCCCGGCGGGACCGCCGCCGATGACCAGCACATCCGCCTCGTAGCCCGAATTGGCGCTGCCTTGCGGCGCCGCGTGTTTGCCGGCCATGGAACCCCCTGCTGTGATTGCTTGCAATGGAAGGTTCGATGGTATGCCGCTCGCCCTCCGCCACGAACGACGGATCGGCGATTTGCAAATCACCGGGGTTGCGCGCAGTGTCCGGCCTTCAATGCCCGGGCACGTCTCCGTACATATAGTCCCGCCGCCACGGATACGACAGATCGGCGGGGTGATCCAGCTCGTCCGCGCGTCCCGTCGCGGGATGCTGCGCCAGGATCTGATGCAGCGCGATCCATCCATGCTCGAAGGCCATCGCGCTGCCGGCCAGGTACAGCCGGTAGGCACGCAGCGACCGCTCACCGTGGTCCGCCCCCAGAATGCGCGCCGCCTCCGGCAGCCGCGCCTCCAGCCGATCACTCCACGCCCACAGCGTGCGCGCGTAATGCGGGCGCAGGTTTTCGGCGTCCAGGTCTTCCAGGCCGCCGTTGGCCAATGCCTGCATCACGACGCTGACATGGGTGAGTTCGCCGCCCGGGAAGATGTACTTCTCGATGAACTCGCCCATGCCATTGCCGAGTTCCGCGTTATCCACGCCGGCGGCGGTGATGCCGTGGTTCATGATGAGCCCGCCCGGCTTGAGCAGGCGCCGCAGCGTGGCGAAGTAGCTTTCCAGTTGCGCGCGGCCCACGTGCTCGAACATGCCCACCGACGCAATCTTGTCGTAAGGCTGCGATGCGTCCAGCTTGCGGTAGTCCAGCAGCTCGATGCGCACGCGATCGGACAACCCTTTATCCTGGATCAGCCGGCTTACGTGCGCGTGCTGGTTGCGCGACAGCGTGATGCCCGTGGCGTCCACGCCGTAGTGTTCCGCCGCCCACAGCAGCAGCCCGCCCCACCCCGCGCCCACATCCAGGAAACGCTCGCCCGCCGCCAGGCGCAGCTTGCGGCAGATGTGATCCAGCTTGGCCTCCTGCGCCTGCGCCAGCGTCATGCCGGGCTCGCGGTAGTACGCGCAGGAATACACGCGGCGCGGGTCCAGCCACAGGGCGTAGAAGTCGTCGGACAGGTCGTAGTGAAATTCGATCTGCCGAGCATCGCGCTCGAGGGAATGGCGCCACACCGACATCACCTTGCGCACCAGGTCGGTCAGCCAGCCGCCGCGCGCCGCGTCCATCGGCGACCCGGGCAGCAGTGCCGCGGCCGCCGCCATCACATCGCGCATGCTGCCCTCGATATCGATGCGGCCTTCGACATAATCCTGCCCCAGCACCCCGACGGCCCCTTCGGCCAGATGCGCCAGCGCGGTCATGTCGTGCGTCACGAACCGCACGCGCGGATCGGGTGCGCCGAGCACGGCGCCATCGGGCAGCACAAGTTGGACGGGGACAGGCAACGCCTGAAGTTTGCGCTCCACTACAGATAGCAAAGGATTCACGGCTTCTCCTTCCGGATGCGTAGGGACACAAGGGACGCTAACGCAAAACACCCGCAATCTTCCTGTAAGCCCGCCCATGATAAAGTCCCCGGCTTGGCGCGGCCAATACCGTCTGCACTACCGCGCGCCCTGTCTCTGCGTTTTACCGCGATCTACATGCCCCCAATGCACACATCCCGCAGCAGCCTGCCCGGTTGGCTCATTCTCATGGGCGCGCTGACGGCCATCGGCCCGTTCGCCATCGACATGTACCTGCCCGCGTTCCCCACGATCGCGGCGAACCTTGGCGTCGCCCGCGGCGATGTCGAGCGCACGTTGGCGGCGTACCTGATCGGCCTGGCGCTGGCGCAGGTGTTCTACGGCCCGATGGCGGACCGCTACGGCCGCAAGCCGCCGCTGCTGGTGGGCCTGACACTGTTCATGATCGCCTCGCTGGGATGCGCGCTGTCGGGTTCGGTCGAAGCCCTGACCGGCTGGCGTGTCGTGCAGGCGATGGGCGGCGCGGCCGGCATCGTGATCCCGCGCGCGGTCATCCGCGACCACTATGAAACCCACGAAGCCGCGCGCGCGATGTCGCTGCTGATGCTTATCATGGGCCTCGCGCCCATCCTCGCGCCGCTGATCGGCGGCCAGCTGCTGGCCATTACCTCGTGGCGCAGCCTGTTCTGGGTGATGCTGGCGGGCGGCGCGATGCTGATGGCCGCGGTCATCCTGATCATGAAGGAATCGCTTACGCCGGACCGCGTGGTGCCGCTGCGCTGGAGCACCATCCTGCAGAACTATCGCGGCCTCTTCGCCCACCGCGGCTTCATGTCGCACAGCCTGGCGGGCGGTTTCGGACAGGCGGGCATGTTCGCCTACATCATCGGTTCGCCCCGGGTCTTCATCGAACTCTACGGCGTGCCGCCGCAATACTACGGCCTGCTGTTCGGCGCCAACGCGCTGTCGCTCATCATCTGCTCGCAGATCAGCGCCCGCCTGCTGCGCACCTATACGCCGCGCCAATTGCAGCGCCGCGCGCTGGTGACGCTGGCCTGCGCCAGCCTCGTCGCCGTCGCGCTGACGCTCGCCGGACTGCTGACGCTCCCGCTGCTGATGTTGTGCCTGATCGCCTACATGGGCAGCCAGGGCTTCGTGAACCCCAACTCGGCGGCGCTCGCGCTGTCGGACCAGGGCAAGCGGCTGGGCGCCGCCTCGGCGCTATTGGGGACGCTTCAACTGTCTTGCGGCGCCCTCGCCGGTTTTGTGGTCAGCGCCTGGCAGGCCGACACCGCCCTGCCCCTGACGACCACCCTGGCAGCCTGCGCGTGCCTGTCCTGGACAGCCGGCCGTGTGGCGCGTTCGCACACGTCGTAGCCCTTTGGCTTGATTTACTTGGGAATTCCGTATTAGAATCGCGGTCTTCACATGAAGTTTCCCGTGCAGGACTACTATGCTTTGTAGTTCAGCACTCTGACCCCCAACCGCGTGTTGTGAATTCGAGCGTGAATTCAAGCGGGTGGCAGGCAGCGGGTATAAGCACTGGGGTGAAATCACTTTCCCCCTCATCCACTAAGACTGGGTGGCCGGCCAAGGCAGCGCACAGCGCAGCCCACACAGCCCGGCGGCTAAACCCCCGTCTACCCCCCCAAGCGATGCGCGGCAAGAACGACACTAAAGAGGTGCATCCATGGCACGCGTATGCCAAGTGACCGGCAAAGGCCCGATGGTGGGCAACAATGTTTCGCACGCGAACAACAAGACCAAGCGCCGCTTCCTGCCCAACCTGCAATCGCGCCGGTTCTGGGTTGAAAGCGAAAACCGCTGGGTTCGCCTGCGTGTTTCGGCCAAGGCCATCCGCACGATCGACAAGAACGGCATCGACGCCGTGCTGGCCGAAATGCGTGCCCGCGGCGAACAGGCCTAATCGGCCGCCCCGCCAATCTACATACTAGGAGCACGACATGGCCAAAGGTATCCGCGAAAAGATCAAGCTCGAGTCGACCGCCGGCACGGGTCATTTCTACACGACCACCAAGAACAAGCGCAACATGCCCGAGAAGATGCTGATCAAGAAATTTGATCCGGTCGCTCGCAAGCACGTCGACTACAAGGAAACCAAGCTGAAGTAATTCAGCCGGTATCCCGCAAAAAAGGCCCTGTCATGCAGGGCCTTTTTTATTGCCGTTACTTTCTTGCCGTTTATTTTCCACCGCGCCTGCACGCCATTTGCCGCCGCGCCGAAGCCCATGTTTCAATTAGGCCGCACCCGCGGCGCCCCAGGCGCGCGCGCAAGGCCGATTCATTCTCACGCTGCGACAAAACCCGCCATGATCCGTCCCTGCCTCTCCCTGCTGCGCCGCGCCGTCGCGCCCGCGCTCCTGGCCCTCGCGCTGGCGCCGGCCTCCCCCGCCGTCGCGAAAGACAAGGAACCGCCGATCCGCATCGGCGAGATCAACAGCTACAAGGCCATTCCCGCCTTCCTGGGCCCGTACAAGAAGGGCTGGCAGTTGGCGCTCGAAGAAGTCAACGCCTCGGGCGGCGTGCTGGGCAGAAAGCTCGAGGTCATCTCGCGCGACGACAACGGCAACCCTGGTGACTCGGTCCGCGCCGCGCAGGAACTGCTGGCGCGCGAAAAAGTCGAGTTGCTGTTTGGCGGCTTCCTGTCCAACACGGGGCTTGCGCTGACCGACTTCGCCAAGCAGCAAGAAGTTTTCTTCCTGGCCGCCGAGCCCCTGACCGACAAGATCACCTGGCAGGAAGGCAACCGCTATACCTACCGCCTGCGTCCGTCCACCTGGATGCACGTGGCGGCGCTGGCCCCCAAGGCGCTCGCCCTGCGCAAGAAGCGCTGGGCCATCGTCTACCCCAATTACGAATACGGCCAGTCCGCCGTGGCCACGTTCAAGGCCATGATGCAGTCCTTCCAGTCCGACGTGGAATTCGTCGCGGAACAAGCCGTGCCGCTGGGCAAGGTGGATGCCGGCGCCGTCGTTCAGGCGCTGGCGGATGCCAAGCCCGACGCCATTTTCAATGTGCTGTTCGCCGCCGATCTGACCCGCTTCGTGCGCGAAGGCAACACGCGCGGCCTGTTCGAAAACATGCCCGTCGTGTCGCTCTTGTCCGGTGAACCCGAATACCTGGAACCGCTGGGCGCGGACACGCCCACCGGCTGGATCGTCACCGGCTACCCCTGGTACGCCATCGACACCCCAGCCAACAAAACCTTCGTCGAGGCCTACAAGAAGCGCTTCAACGAGACGCCCAAGGTCGGTTCCGTGGTCGGCTATGCGTCGCTGATGTCCATTGCACAGGGCCTGAAGGCCGCCGGTTCCGTCGACACGGAAAAGCTCGTCGACGCCTTTGCCGGCCTGAAGGTGGACACGCCCTACGGCCCCATCCAGTACCGCAAGATCGACCATCAATCCACGATGGGCGTCTATGTGGGCGTGACGGCGGTCGAAGACGGCAAGGGCATCATGAAGGACTTTGCCTACATCGACGGTGCACGGCTCCAGCCGCCTGACGAGCAGGTGCGCAAGATGCGGCCGGCGCCGGCCCGCTGATGAATGTATCCGGGCTGCTGCTGCAGCTACTCAATGGCCTGGCCGACGCCAGCGCGCTGTTTCTGGTCGCCGCCGGACTTTCGCTGATCTTTGGCGTAACGCGCGTGGTCAACTTCGCGCACGGTTCGTTCTACATGCTGGGCGTGTACCTGGCCTGGACCTTCACCAGTTACTTCGGCGGCGGCGCGGGCTATTGGCTGGGACTGCTGCTGGCGGCGCTGGCGACCGGCCTGATCGGCGCCGCGGCCGAATTGCTGGTGCTCAAGCGTCTGTACCGCGCGCCCGAACTCTTCCAGCTTTTGGCCACCTTCGCGCTGGTCCTCATCATCGGCGATGTCGCCCTGGCGGTCTGGGGCCCCGAAGACCTCTTCTCCGCCCGCGCACCGGGCTTGTCGGGCGCCGTCCAGATCCTGGGCCGCCGCTACCCCGAATACGACCTGCTGCTGATCGCCGCCGGCCCCGTCGTGCTGGGTCTGCTGTGGCTGCTGCTGATGCGCACACGCTGGGGCCGGCTGCTGCGCGCCGCCGCCGAGAACCGCACGATGCTCGCGGCCCTGGGCGTGAACCAGGCCTGGCTGTTCACGTCGGCCTTCACGCTGGGCGCCTTCCTGGCTGGGCTGGGCGGCGCGCTGGCCGCGCCGCGCGTACCGGCCACCCTGGGCCTGGACCTGGAAATCATCGCCAGCGCCTTCGTGGTGGTGGTTGTGGGCGGCCTCGGATCCATACCCGGCGCGTTCCTGGCGGCCGTCCTCATCTGCGCGGTCAAGGCGCTGTTCGTGTTCCTGGGCCAGGTGGCCATCGGCCCGTGGGTCTTCAACCTGTCCAAGCTCACGCTGCTGGCCGAATTCGCGGTGATGGCCGTGGTGCTGGTGGTCCGGCCTTGGGGCCTGATGGGCAAGCCGCCTGCGCCTGCCTCGCACGCCGGCCCGCCCGAACGCCCCATCGCCCCGGCCGGCCCGCGCCTGCGGCTGGCCTATGCCGTGTTGCTGGCCCTGTTGGCCCTCGTGCCCGTCGCCACGCTGTACTGGCCCTATCTCAGCATCCTGATGACCGAGATCCTGATCGCCGCGCTGTTTGCCGCCAGCCTGCACTTTCTGACCGGGCTCGCCGGCATGACATCGTTCGGCCACGCCGCGTGGTTCGGGCTGGGCGCCTACGGCGCGGCGTTGCTCCTGAAGCTGGCGGCCATCCCCATGGAGGCGGCGCTGCTCCTCGGACCATTTGCCGCGGCGTTGGGCGCGCTGGTGTTCGGCTGGTTCTGCGTGCGCCTGTCCGGGGTGTACCTGGCCATGCTGACGCTGGCCGTCGCGCAGATTCTATGGGCCCTCACCTACCAATGGGATGACGTGACCGGCGGCAGCAACGGGCTGACGGGCTTGTGGCCGTCGGCATGGCTGTCGCAGGGGCCGTGGTTCTATTACCTGTCGCTGGTGCTGTGCGCGGCCGGGGTCTGGTGGCTGCGGCGGCTGGCGTTTTCGCCGCTGGGCTTTGCGCTGCGCGGCGTGCGCGATTCGGCCTTGCGTGCCGAGGCGCTTGGCATGGACACGCGGCGCATCCAGTGGGCGGGATTCGTGGCCGCCTCGTTCGCCGCAGGCCTGGCCGGATCGCTTTATGCATTTTCCAAGGGCAGCATCGCGCCCGACGTGCTGGCGGTAAGCCGCTCGGTCGACGGGCTGGTCATGGTGCTGCTGGGCGGCATCCAGACGCTGGCCGGTCCGCTCGTCGGCGCGGCATCCTACACCTGGCTGCAGGACGTCGCGGCACGCAGCACCGAATACTGGCACGCGGTGCTCGGGCTGGCCATCCTGGCGCTGGTCATGGCCTTCCCCGAAGGACTGGCCGGCGCGGCGGCCCGCCTGCGCAGGAGGTCCGCATGACGACGGCGACTCCCCTGCTCCAGGTGCGCAACCTGCGCAAATCCTTCGGCGGCATCGACGCGCTGGCCGATGTTTCGTTCGATCTGCACGCCGGGCACATGCTGGCCCTGATCGGCCCGAACGGCGCGGGCAAGTCGACATGCTTCAACGTGCTGGGCGGACAATTGCGCCCGGATTCGGGTTCGGTGCGGCTGGACGGCCAGGAGCTTGTGGGCTTGTCGGCCGGCAAGATCTGCGGGCTGGGCGTGGGCCGCAGCTTCCAGACCGCAGCCACGTTCCGGTCGATGACCGTGCTTGAAAACGTGCAGACGGCCCTGCTGTCGCGCGACCGCCTGCTCTTTAATCCGTGGCGGCGCGCCTCCCGCCATGCCGTCGATGAAGCCAGGACCCTGCTGTCGCAGGTGCAGATGGCTGACAAGGCTGACGAGGCCTGCGGCACGCTGGCCTATGGCGACGTCAAACGCGTGGAACTGGCGATGGCGCTAGCGCATCAGCCGCGCCTGTTGCTGATGGACGAGCCCACGGCCGGCATGGCCACCAACGAGCGCCACGCGCTGATGCGCCTGACCCGGCAACTGGCAGACACGCAGCGCATCGCCGTCCTGTTCACGGAACACAGCCTGGATGTCGTCTTCAAGCACGCAGATCGCATTGCAGTGCTGGTGCGCGGTGGCCTGCTGGCCGAAGGCGCCCCCGCGGCCATCGCGGCCGACGAGCGGGTCAAGGCCGCTTATCTGGGCACCGAAGCGCCGCAAGGCGCCTGACGACGCCAGCCACATCACCCATCCCGCTGCGGGCTGTCCGGCTGGCATTCCCAGAAAATCCGGGCCGTGCATCCCGCGCAGATGTTCCGGTCCAGCTTGGCGTAGATCGCATGCAGCGCTGTCGCCTTATCCGGAAAGATGTGATCGGCGCCCAGCCGCTCCAGGAATCCGGTGCGGCGCCACATGTCCATCACCTCGGGCCGCGGCCGGTGAAAATACAGGTCGCCGCCCATCACGCGCCGGGCCGCCAGTTCGTCGTCCCAGACCTGCGCACCGGCCAGGTCGATGAAATTCATGCTTTTGGCCATCACCAGCAGATGGCGCGGCGCGCCCGGCGCCGAGCGCAGGTCATGCAGCCGCTGCGCCACGTGTGCCGCCGCGCCGAAATAGACCGACCCCTCCATGCGCAGCAGCTTCAGTTGCGGGCACTCCGGCAACGCGTCCGGCTGATGCTCCAGTACGACGAAGCGGCGATCCAACCCGCGCGAGTCAAACCCCATCGTGCGCATCGCCGGCCGCGACGTGCGGTGCAGATACACCATGAGCGACAGCACGGTACCCAGCAGGATCGCCACTTCCATGCGAATGGCGATCGTGGCGGCCAGCGTCGCACCGGCGATGGCGCATTCACCGGGCTGCGTGCGCAGCAGATGCCGCCAGCGCGGCACGTCCAGCAGCGTCCAGGCCACCAGCAGCAGCAATCCCGAAATGGCGGCATGCGGAATCAACGCCAGCAACGGCGCGGACACCACCACCAGCAGCATCAGGAGCAATGCCGAAAATACCGACGCCAGCGGCGTCTTCGCGCCGGCCTCGAAGTTGGGGATGGACCGATTGAGCGAACCGCAAGACAGATAACAGGAAAAGAACCCGCCGACCACGTTGGACAAGCCCTGCCCCACGAACTCGCGGTTCGCGTCGATGCGCTGCCCCGACCGCGACGCCACCGCCTTGGCAATGGAGATCGACTGCGCCAACGCCACGATGGTCAGCGCGAACGCCAGGCTCAGCAGATCGGGAAGCGCGCGCCAGTCCACGCTGGGCACGTGAAACGGCGGCCACGGCTGCGCGATGGCGCCCAGCACGGGAACCGGCGCGCTGCCGGGGGACACGACCCACGTGTTGAAAACCCATGCCGCGAATGTCCCCGCAGCCAGGCCGATCAGCATGTACGGCTTGCGCTTGTCCAGCCGGCGCGCCACCAAGGCCGTGACCAAGGTGACCAGCGTCACCAGCAAGGCGCCCGGATGCACTTGGCCGAGATGCTTGGCAAGGCTTTCCAGCACCGCCCCCGCGCCGTGCGCCTCTGGCGACGGCAGGCCCAGCGCATCCTTCAACGCATGCACCGCGATCAGCACGGCCGCGCCGCTGGTAAAGCCAAACAACGCCGACGGCGATATGAAGTGGGCCAGCGAACCCAGCCGCAAGACGCCCACCAGCCACTGCATGACCCCGACCAGCACGGTCACGGCAAGCGCAAGCTGGATGTAAGCGGGGCTGCCCGCAGCCGCCAGCGGCGCCAGCACGGCAAAGAGCGCCAGCGAATTCGCATTCGTCGGCCCGGACATCACGTGGCGGCTGGAGCCAAACAATGCCGCCACCACACAGGGCACGATGGCCGAGTACAGGCCGTACTCCGGCGGCAGGCCCGCCAGCGTCGCAAACGCTACGCCCTGCGGCAGCACCAGCAACGCGCCCAGCAGGCCGGCAGCCAGATCGGCGCGCAGCGTCAGCCGGTTGACGTCATCCACCCACGAGCCGAAAAGCCGGCGCGCGACGTTCATTCCCCCCTGCATCATCCTGTCTTGTTCCCTGGGCATCGGCGCTCACGCCGGTCCGGCTAGGGTAAACGCTCGACCTTGACCATGCAACGCGGCGATCAGCGGATCAGCCCGCGTCGCCTCCACGGCGCGCCTTCATGGCCTGGCCGATCGCGGCCAGCGCATCGTCAGGAATCAGCCGCGCCGCCATCGGCAGCAACTCGTCCTCTTCGCGCCGGATGTGCGCGTCGTAGGCCTCGGTGAAATCCTGGACCTGCTGCGCCGGCAATTGCGCCGGGCGCCCCGCCGCGATCTCGGACAGCGTCTCGCGCAAGGGTTCCCACAGGCCGGCCAGCCGCCGGTGATCGGCCATCAGGCTATCCACCAGCACGTGCAGGCACACCGCGTCCGATCCCGCCATGGAATCGATCAGGGCGGGGAACAGGTCCTCCTCCTCGTCTTCGTGGTGATGCGCGGCCGCAGTGTCGAAATACCGGCGCACGCTGGTGGCGGCGGTTTGCGCCGCGGCGTCGCTGCCATGCGCGGGCAGATGCGCCGCCAGCCGCGCCAGCGTGGCGCATTGGCGCGCGATGCGCCCGTGACAGGCCGATAGCAGCGCCAGCGGATCGTCAGGGCCCGGCGCCGCCGCCGGGCCGCCTGGAAAGCTCACTGCCATCGCCCATCTCCGAATCGTGTTGCGTTATCCCTGCGTGCCGCGCCACCACAAGCGGATGGAGTCCCACGCGCGGCCGGCAATGCCCGCCTCGGCCACCGGTTCCAGCGCGACAACCGGGAAGTGCATGGCGGGCTTGCCGTCCACCGTCACCTGCAGTTCGCCCACCGTCGACTGCGCCGCAATCGGCGCGATCAGCGGCGCCTGCGGCGCCCAGACCGACTCGACCTTCGCGCCAGCCGGCACGGTCACGTACGCGTCGCGCGAGAAACCGACCTTCAGGCTGTCGGCCTCGCCCTTCCAGACTTCCGGCGTGGCCACGGCCTGACCGCGCGCGTACAGCTTGATGGTATTGAACCCCTGGAAGCCCCATTCCAGCAACTCGCGGCTTTCTTGCGTGCGCAGCTTGTCTGAGGCGGTGCCCACCACCACCGTGATCAGCCGGCGCTGATCGCTGCCATTGGGCCGCCGCGCCGTGGCGATGATGCAATAGCCCGCCGATTCCGTGTGGCCGGTCTTCAGCCCGTCCACGCTCGGATCCAGCCACAGCAGCCGGTTGCGGTTGGGCTGGGTGATCTTGTTGAAGGTGAACTGCCGCGCCGAATCGTAGGTCTTGTAGAGCTGCGGAAAGTCGCGGATGAAGCGCGTGGCCAGGATCGACAGGTCGCTCGCGGTGGAATACGTGTCCGGATCCGGCAGCCCATGCGGACTGGCGAAACGCGTGGCGTGAAGGCCCAGACGCGCGGCGGTGTCGTTCATGCGCGCGACAAAGGCTTCGACGCTGCCCGACACGGCCTCGGCCAGCGCCACCGCCGCGTCATTGCCCGACTGGATCATCAGGCCGCGCAGCAGGTCGTCCACGGACACCTTGGAGTTGGGCTCCAGGAACATCTTCGAACTACCCGCCGGCACTTTCCAGGCCCGCGTCGAGATCGTGACCAGCTGGTTCGCCGTCAGCTCTTTCTTTGTCAACGCATCGAACACGACGTAGGCCGTCATGATCTTGGTCAGGGACGCCGGCTCGATGCGCGTCGTGGCCGCGTGCGACGCAATGACCTGCCCGCTGGTCTCATCCAGCAGCAGCCACGCCTTGGCCGACAGCGCCGGCGCGGGCATCGATTGCGCCATGGCGCTGGATATACATGCGGTCGCGACGAGCAGGCTCGCCGCCAACTTCTTCATCAACATATAGCTGCTTCACTTCCATGTTCTGGTTTTCTTCGGGCGCGCGCGACCGCAAGGAAAAGGCCTGATTCCAGGGACTCTCCGTCTCTGCCTGCCGCGCGCGCCGCCCGCAATTGGAACATGCGCCGCAATATAGGTTCATCCGCGAGCCTCGCCACAGCGCCTGTCCGCACGCTTTCACAGCAATATCCACCGCACGCGCGGCTTGCGAATAACGCTCGCGAAATCGCCAACGAATGTCACGACATCTTGCGAAACCCCTTGCAGAAAGCACTTTTCTGCGTCGAAAACAACAAACAGTGGCTTAAAACCCGCTGGAAAGCCGCTTTTACCGCCACTCTTCCGCTATCATCGGGCGCGTAGCGTCAAATGCCGATATCCGGCACGCGCTGCTCCATGTCCTCAACATACGGATTTTGACCATGGCCACGAAAGCTAAAGCTCCTGCCAAGAAAGTCACCAAGACCGCCGTCAAGGCGCCCGCAAAGAAGGCAACTGCCGTCAAGCCCGCCGCCAAGCCCGCCGTGAAGCCGGCAGCCAAGAAGGTCGTCGCTGCCAAGAAGGTCGCTGCTGCCCCCAAGGCCATCAAGGCTGCACTGAACAAGACCCAGCTCATCGCCTACATCGTTGAGCAATCCGGCGTCGAAGCCAAGTCGGTCAAGGCCGTCCTGACCAGCCTGGAAACCTCGGTGCTGGGTTCCGTGGACAAGAAGGGCGCTGGCGAATTCACGCTGCCCGGCCTGTTCAAGGTTGCCGTGCAAAAGGTTCCCGCCAAGGCCAAGCGCTTCGGCAAGGATCCGTTCACGGGTGAAGAGCGTTGGTTCCCCGCCAAGCCGGCTTCGGTCAAGGTGAAGGTTCGCCCGCTCAAGAAGCTGAAGGACGCCGCGCAGTAATTTCATTACGCGCAGTATCCGGTCAAGCCGGGAAGGGCCCGCCTCGCAAGAGGCGGGCCCTTCTTTTTGTGCGCGCACGCCGTGCAATCCGGCGCGCGCGCTATGCGTTGCGTCACCCGCGCTTTGCGTTGTGGTCGAGCCGCTGCTAGAATTTTGTCTTTACGTGAAGATACTTCACATTAAAACACTAGCCACTCACCATGAATGACCTCGTCGATATCGTGATCTCGCAGTGGGCCAAGGAGTGCCCCTCGCAAGACTTCGCCGCCATGTCGGTCGTCGCGCGCCTCTTTCGCCTGAACGCCTTCGCGGCCCGCAACGTCAACCGCACCTTTCGCCAGTACAACCTGCATCAAGGCGAATTCGACGTGCTCGCGACGCTCTACCGCACCGGCGCCCCCCACGCCATGAATCCGCAAAAGCTCGTGGAAGCCCTGTTGCTGACTTCCGGCGCCATGACCAACCGCCTGGACAGGCTGGAACAGGCCGGGCTGCTCGTGCGCAATCCCAACCCCGATGACCGGCGCGGCGTGATCGTGTCGCTCACCACAGACGGGCTGCGCGTGATCAAGGTCGTGCTCAAGGAATACCTGACCGACCTGAATGAGTTGCTGGAGCCGCTGTCGGCGGCCGAGCGCCGCCAATTGGCGGGTCTTCTGAAAAAGCTGCTGCTCAAGCAGGATCAGGACACACCCGGCAGCGTCGGCGCGTAAGCCGCCGCTCCCGCTTCAACTTCAATTCCTTTTCCGCTTCAGATCAGTGACTTCCGCCGAACAATCCACCCCAACGCTCACCGCCCCCATCATCCTCCTGATGTCGGTGGCAACCGGCCTGGCCGTCGCCAGCAACTATTACGCGCAGCCCCTGCTGCACACCATCGGCCAGCAGTTCTCGATTTCGAACGCCGCCGCCGGCGCGATCGTCACCACCGCGCAGCTCAGCTACGCCGTGGGGCTGATGCTGCTGGTGCCGCTGGGCGACATGTTCGAGCGCCGTTCGCTGATCGTGCTGATGAACCTGCTGTCGGCGGGCGGCCTGCTGATCTCCGCCTTCTCCACCAGCATCTCGATGCTCATCATCGGCACCGCCCTGACCGGCATGCTGTCCGTCGTCGCCCAGATCCTCGTGCCGTTCGCCGCCACGCTGGCGGCGCCCCACGAGCGCGGCAAGGCTGTCGGCACGGTCATGAGCGGGCTGCTGCTGGGCATCCTGCTGGCCCGCACCGCGGCGGGCGCGCTGGCCGACGTGGGCAGCTGGCGTACCGTGTACTGGGTCGCCGCCATCCTGATGCTTTGCATGTCCGCCGTCTTGTGGCGCGTGCTGCCCCGCTACCAGAGCCCGACGGCAATGAGCTATCCGCAATTGCTGGGCTCCATCCTGCGCATGTTCGTCGAGGAACCCCTGTTCCGCGCCCGGTCGCTCATCGGCGGGCTGCTGTTCGCCGCCTTCAGCATGCTCTGGACGCCGCTGACCTTCCTCCTGGCCAGCCCGCCCTATGAATACAGCAACACCACCATTGGCCTGTTTGGCCTGGCGGGCGCCGCCGGGGCCTACGCCGCCAACCGTTTCGGGCGCCTTGCCGACCGCGGCCTGGGCAACCTCGCCACCCGCGTGGGCCTGTTGCTCCTCCTGGGTTCCTGGGGCCTGATGGCTTTCGGGCAGGTGTCGGTGCTTGCCCTGCTGGCCGGCATCCTGGTGCAGGATCTGGCGATCCAGGGTGTGCACGTCACCAACACCAGCTCCATCTACCGCCTGCGGCCCGAGGCGCGCAGCCGCCTGACCGCCGGATACGTCACCTGCTACTTCATCGGCGGCGCATCGGGATCGCTGGTATCGTCCTGGCTGTACGCCCATTTCGGCTGGCCCGCGGTGGTGATCGCGGGCGCCGTCCTGGCGGCCTTCACGCTGGCTTATGGCGCGCTTGCGCCCAGTGCGCGCATCCCCGAAATGCCCTCGCCCCCTGCCAGCGCCTAGCACCTCCTATAATCAGGGGTTTTGACCGCCACCGCGCCCCGGCGCGATGGGGCGGCTCACCCCTTTATTGCCACCGCGCACGAGCCCATGCAGGAACGCTACCTCCCCACTACCGTCGAAGCGGCCGCCCAACAAGACTGGCAGGCCCGCGACGTCTATCTGGTCCACGAACACGCAAAGAACGCCGACGGCTCCGAAAAGCCCAAGTTCTACGCCTGCTCCATGCTGCCCTACCCCAGCGGCAAGCTGCACATGGGCCACGTGCGCAACTACACCATCAACGACATGATGGCCCGCCAGCTGCGCATGCGCGGCTACAACGTCCTGATGCCCATGGGCTGGGACGCCTTCGGCATGCCGGCCGAAAACGCCGCCATCAAGTCCAAGGTGCCGCCCGCCAAGTGGACCTACGACAACATCGCCTACATGAAGAAGCAGATGAAGGCGATGGGTCTGGCGATCGACTGGACGCGCGAAATGTGCGCCTGCGATCCGCAGTACTACAAGTGGAACCAGTGGCTGTTCCTGAAGATGCTCGAAAAGGGCGTGGCTTACCGCAAAACCCAGGTCGTCAACTGGGATCCGGTCGACCAGACCGTGCTGGCCAACGAACAGGTCATCGACGGCCGCGGCTGGCGGTCGGGCGCACTCGTCGAAAAGCGCGAGATCCCCGGTTACTACCTGCGCATCACCGACTACGCCGACGAGCTGCTGGGCGCCGTTCAGAACGACCTGCCCGGCTGGCCCGAGCGCGTGCGCCTGATGCAGGAAAACTGGATCGGCAAGTCCGAAGGCCTGCGCTTTGCCTTCCCGCACCAGATCGCCGGCCAGGACGGCCAGTTGATCCAGGACGGCAAGCTGCACGTCTTCACCACCCGCGCAGACACGATCATGGGCGTGACGTTCTGCGCCGTGGCGCCGGAGCACCCGCTCGCCACGCACGCCGCGGCCGGCAATGCCCCGCTGGCCGCGTTCATCGAACAATGCAAGCTCGGCGGAACCACCGAGGCCGAAATGGCCACGCGTGAAAAAGAAGGCATGCCCACGGGCCTGTTCGTCACGCATCCCATCACGGGCGCGCAGGTCGAGGTCTGGGTCGGCAACTACGTGCTCATGACCTACGGCGACGGCGCCGTCATGGGCGTGCCGTCGCACGACGAGCGCGACTTCGCCTTCGCCAAGAAATACAACCTGCCCATCGTGCAGGTCGTGGACGTGGCCGGCAAAGACTACTCCACCGACGCCTGGCAGGAATGGTACGGCGACAAGCAGTCGGGCCGCACCATCAATTCCGGCAAGTACGACGGCCTGTCCTACAAGGACGCCGTGGACGCCATCGCGGCCGACCTGGGCGAAAAGGGCCTGGGCGAAAAGCAGACCACCTGGCGCCTGCGCGACTGGGGCATCTCGCGCCAGCGCTACTGGGGCACCCCGATCCCCATCATCCACTGCGAAGACTGCGGCCCGGTGCCGGTCCCGGAAAAAGACCTGCCCGTGGTCCTGCCCGACGACCTCATCCCCGACGGCAGCGGCAATCCGCTGGCCAAGAACGAAGCCTTCCTGTCCTGCGCCTGCCCCAGCTGCGGCAAGCCCGCGCGCCGCGAAACGGACACGATGGACACGTTCGTGGACTCGTCCTGGTACTTCATGCGCTACACCTCGCCCGGCAACGACAACGCCATGGTCGATCAGCGCAATGACTACTGGATGCCGATGGACCAGTACATCGGCGGCATCGAGCACGCCGTGCTGCACCTCTTGTACGCGCGCTTCTGGACCAAGGTCATGCGCGACATGGGCCTGCTCAACTTCGACGAGCCCTTCACCAAGCTGCTGTGCCAGGGCATGGTGCTGAACCACATCTATTCGCGCAAGACGCCCCAGGGCGGCATCGAGTATTTCTGGCCCGAAGACGTCGACAACGTCTACGACGACCGCGGCGCCATCGTCGGCGCCAAGCTCAAGTCGGACGGCTCGGCCATCAATTACGGCGGCGTGGGCACGATGTCCAAGTCCAAGAACAACGGCGTCGATCCGCAATCGCTGATCGACACGCTGGGCGCCGACACGGCCCGCCTGTTCGTCATGTTCGCCAGCCCGCCCGAACAAACCCTCGAATGGTCTGACTCCGGCGTCGAAGGCTCCAACCGTTTCCTGCGCCGCCTCTGGTCCATCAGCTACGCGCGCCGCGAAGCCGTCGCCCGCGGCCTGGCCCAAGGCACGGACTGGACGCAGGCGCCCGCCGCCGTCAAGGATCTGCGCCGCGAAGTCTACGGGCTGCTCAAGCAGGCCGACTACGACTACCAGCGCATCCAGTACAACACCGTCGTGTCCGCCTGCATGAAGATGCTGAACGCCATTGACGACGCCAAGCTGCCGGAAGGCGCTGACGCCGATGCGGCCTATGCCGAAACCGTCGGCGTCCTGCTGCGCGTGCTGTACCCGGTCGTGCCGCACGTCACCTGGCACCTGTGGCAGGACCTGGGCTACGCCAAGGAACTCGGCGACCTGCTCGATGCGCCGTGGCCGCACGTGGACGAAGCCGCCCTCGTCGCCGACGAGATCGAGCTGATGTTGCAGGTCAACGGCAAACTGCGCGGCTCCATCCGCGTGGCCGCCAAGGCCCCCAAGGAAGACATCGAAAAACTGGCCGCCAGCCAGGAAGAGGTCGCCCGATTCCTGGAAGGCCGTCCGCCGAAGCGTGTCATCGTGGTTCCGGGCAAACTGGTCAACGTCGTAGGCTGATGAGGTCAAGCATGCACTTCGCCGGGCAACAATCGCAACTCTCCCGCCAAACCTGGCTGCTGCGCGGCGCCTGCCTGGCGCTGTTCATGCTGCTTTCCGCCTGCGGCTTCGCGCTGCGGGGCACCACCCCGATGCCGTTCGAGCGGCTGTACGTAGGCATCCCCGACACGACCCAGTTCGGCGCGGACCTGCGCCGCGCGCTGCGCGCGGCCTCGCCCAACACCAAGCTGGTGGACACGCGCAAGGAAGCGCAGGCCATCCTGCAGCAAGTCAGCGACACGCGCAGCCTGCGCGAGGTCTCGCTGAACGCGCAAGGCCGTGTTGAATCCTACGAACTTGGCATCAACTACACGTTCCGCCTGATCGACGCCAAGGGCCGCGCCCTGGTGCCCGACACCACGCTGTCCATCTACCGCGAAATGCCGTACGACGACCAGGTGGTGCAGGCCAAGCAGGGCCAGATCGAAACGCTGTACAAGGCCATGCAGCGCGATCTGGTCTCGCGCGTGCTGCGCCGCATCACTGCGCCAGACGTGCACAAGGCATTCGAAGCCGCCCAATCGGGCGTCGACGACGAAAACATGCCGCTGTTCGACCCCAACGAAGCACCACAACAGCGCGTGCCCACGCCCTGGCAGACGCCGTCCGTCACCGATCCGGCCATCGTCCGCTAGCCCATGGCACAGCCCCTGGACGCGGATCGGCTGGCCGAACACCTGCAGCGGCCCGGCAACCGGCTGGCGCCGCTGTACACGGTCTCCGGCGACGAACCGCTGCTGGTGACCGAAGCCGTCGACGCGTTGCGCGCCGCCGCGCGCAACGCTGGCTACACCGAACGCCTGTCCATGGTGATGGACGCGCGCAGCGACTGGAGCGCGGTCCTCGCCGCCACCCAGAGCGTGTCGCTGTTCGGTGACCGCCGCATCCTTGAAATCAAGATTCCCACCGGCAAGCCGGGCAAGTCTGGCGCCGACACCCTGACCAAGCTGGCCGAACAAGCCGAAAAGCAGCCCGAGGCCGACACCCTCGTGCTGATCGCCTTGCCACGCCTGGACAAGGCCACCCGCGAAAGCCGCTGGATGCAGGCGCTGGTGCGCGCCGGCATGGCCGTCGACATCGCCAACATCGAACGCGGCCGCCTGCCCGCCTGGGTCGGCATGCGCCTCGCGCGCCAGAACCAGCGCGCCGACAGCGCCACCCTGCAATGGATGGCGGACAAGGTCGAAGGCAACCTGCTGGCCGCCCACCAGGAAATCCAGAAGCTCGGCCTGCTCTACCCCGAGGGCCAGCTCGCCCCCGAGGACGTCGAACGCGCCGTACTGAACGTCGCCCGCTACGACGTCTTCGGCCTGCGCGACGCCATGCTGGCCGGCGACATCGGCCGCACCATCCGCATGATCGACGGCCTGCGCGCCGAAGGCGAAGCATTGCCGCTGGTGCTCTGGGCGGTCGGCGAAGAAATCCGCCTGCTCGCGCGCATCGCCGAGGCGCGCGCGCTGGGACAGGACGCGAACGGCCTCATGCGCCGCCTGCGCATCTTCGGCGCCCACGAACGCCTTGCGCTGCAGGCCCTGAACCGGGTCCAGCCCGGCGTCTGGCCCGCCGCCGTGCAGCACGCTCACGAAGTCGACCGCCTCATCAAGGGCCTCTCGGTGCCCGGCCGCCTCTCGGATCCCTGGGAAGAAATGACCCGGCTGGCCCTGCGCGTGGCCGCAGCCGGCGGACGACCGTGAAGGCGGCCTCGCCGCCGCCTTCGCCTCGTCCTCCTTGCGCTCCCCCTCCCGGTCCCCCGACCGGATCTCGCCCGGCCCGACAGCCGGATATACACTGAATCTCCAGGCGGCGCCCGCGCCGCCCCATCACATCATCGACGCCGCCATGTCCTCGTCCTCTATCGAACAAGCCATGCTCACCCTGGGCGAAAACGCCCGCCGCGCCTCGCGCGCCATGATGCGCGCCGACAGCGCGGCTAAAAACCAGGCGCTGATCGCCATGGCCGACGCGCTGGCCGCCAGCCACGACGAACTGAAGGCCGCCAACGAGAAAGACGTGGCCGCCGCCCGCGCCAATGGTCTGGAGCCCGCCCTGCTGGACCGCCTGACGCTGTCGGACAAGACATTGGCGCACATGGCCGAAGGCCTGCGCCAGATAGCCGCCCTGCCCGACCCGATCGGCAGCATCACCGCCACCTCCGTCCGGCCCAACGGCATGCGCGTCGCCCAGATGCGCGTGCCGCTGGGCGTGATCGGCATCATTTACGAATCGCGCCCCAACGTCACCATCGACGCCGCTGCCCTGTGCCTGAAATCCGGCAACGCCGCCATCCTGCGCGGCGGCAGCGAAGCCCTGCACTCGAACGTGGCGCTCGGCCGCATCGTGCAGATGGGACTGGCCGCCGCCGGCCTGCCGCAGGATGCGGTGCAGGTGGTCGCCACCGCCGACCGTGCGGCCGTGGGCGCGCTCATCACCATGACCGAACACATCGACGTGATCGTGCCGCGCGGCGGCAAGGGCCTCATCGCCCGCCTGTCCCAAGAAGCCCGAGTGCCGCTCATCAAGCACCTGGACGGCAACTGCCACATCTACATCGACGCCGCGGCAGATCCCGACAAAGCCCACGCCATTGCCCTGAACGCCAAGACCTACCGCTACGGCATCTGCGGCGCCATGGAGACGCTGCTGATCGACGCGGTGGCCGCCGTGTCCATCCTGCCCAGCCTGGCCGCCGCCTTCGCCGAACACGGCGTGGAACTGCGCGGCTGCCCGCGCACGCTGGCGCTGCTGCCGCACGCCACGCCCGCCACCGAGGAAGACTGGGCCACCGAATACCTGGCGCCCATCCTGGCCGTGCGCATCGTCGACACGCTGGACGACGCCATCGAACACATCGCACGCTACGGCTCGGGCCACACCGACGCCATCGTCACGCAAGACCTGTCGGCGGCCCAGCGCTTCCAGCGCGAGGTCGACTCCAGCTCTGTCTACGTCAACCTGCCGACCTGCTTTGCGGACGGCTTCGAATATGGCCTGGGCGCCGAGATCGGCATCTCCACGAACCGTCTGCATGCGCGCGGCCCCGTGGGCCTGGAAGGCCTGACCACGCTCAAGTGGGTGCTGAACGGCGAAGGCCAGATCCGCGGCTGAAATGCCCCGCGCGCGCCCTGCCCCGCCGCGTGTGGCGCGCTGACGCAGCCCTGAACACGGGGCCGCGCCAAGCCCTCTACAATAGGGCCAGCTTTTTTGCCTGAATTCGTCCATCCCACGCGGCCCGGCCGCGCATCGTTGAGATCCCCATGCATTCACCCGTCATGGCCATGGCCTTCAGCCTTTTCGTGCTCTGTTTCATCACCTGCACGATCAGCGGCATCGTCCTGTTCTTCGTCAAGACCAAGCAAGTCAACGCCGCGCTCAAGCATCCCTACCTGCAGCACCGGCCGTTCAAGCAGTTTCCACTGGCGATCCAGGCCGCAATCATGCTGGATTATTTCTTCCGCCTGATGTTTCCGGGCACGCGCTTCTGGCTGGTCGGCAACGCCAATGACTTGCTATCCCACGTCGAACCCAAGAAGATTCCGCTTGCCCTGAAATGGCCGATCGTCGGTTTCTGGGGCTCGTGCTGGCTGGGCCTGATTGCCATGATCGTGTTGTGGATCATGCTGTTCCTTGGAGCCTGAACGCATGCAGATCAGATTTGAAGACTATCCCGGCAGCGTCGACGCGGCGCGCTTCCTGATCGCCGCGCGCCAGACCGGCATCGCCGGCCCGCGCCTGCCCGCCGAATGCCGCCCGCAGTCCCTGGGTCAGGCGTTCGCCGTGCAGCAGCGCACGGCCGAATTGCTGCGCGCCACCCGTCAGGACAGCATCGCCGCCTGGAAAAGCGCGCTGCCGTCACCGGAAAAAACCGTCGTGGCGCCCATTTACGCGTCAGGCACGGCGGACGCCGCGGCCGGTCCGGTCGCCAGCAGCACCGACGTCGTGCGCATCGAACCCGAAATCGCATTCCAGCTTGCCCGCGACCTGCCGCCGCGCGACACCCCTTACACCGAAGCCGAAATCGACGCCGCGGTGGGCGACGCTCGCCTCGCACTTGAAGTCCTGGGCTGTCGCTACGCGTCCCCCGAACATGCCAGCCTGCCCGAACTGCTGGCGGACCACATGTTCAATCAGGGGCTGGTGCTGGGCCCCCGCATCTCCTCGCCCGATGCGGCGCCCGGCTGCATGACCCTCACGCTGACGGTAGATGGCGTCGAGGTCGAGCAGCACGCCGGCATCCACCCCAACGACCGTCCCAAGGCCGGACTGTATTGGCTGGCCAATTTCCTGCGCGAGCAAGGGTTGGGTCTGACGGCCGGCCAGCACGTCATCACCGGTTCGTACGCGGGCTTTCTGGACGTGCCCGCGAACAAGGACGTCGAACTGACGTATGGCGACCTGGGCGTGTTGAAGGTGCGCTTCGGCGGTTGAGACCGCGTTGCGCTGTTACCGAGGCGCCGGCTCCGCAATGCCGACCGCCTCGCCCCCGGCCTCGATGATTTCGCCGGCCGCCAGGCACAGGTCCTCGCGGAACCGCCCCGCCACCACCTGCACGCCCACCGGGCTCGGCCCCGCGCTGCTCATGGCGCTGCCCATGGCCACGGACAGTCCGGGCAGGCCCATGAACGGCAAGCCGATCTGGGTCATCTGCGCGCGCCAGACGCGCGCGTAGGCCGCGTCGCCCTGCAAGTCCAGGTTGTCGGGGAACGGCAATTCGGCCGACACCGGCAGCAGCAGCACCGGGTACTCAGCAAAAAACACCTCCCACAGGCGCGTGAGCGTCGCGCGGCGCGTCAGCACCGCCGAAAAGCTTGTCAGATCGGCGCTTGCCGCCTTGTCGCGCTGCCCCGCCAGCGCCACCAGCGCGCCTCGGTCGCCCTCTTTTTCCGCTGCCGCCACCATGGCGTCATAGCCGTCTGCCATCCACATGCGAACCTGCAGGTCGGCGGCCTCCTGCATCGGGGGTATGGCGTCCAGCGTATCGACCGACCAGCCTGCCTCGCTCAGCCGCCGCGCCGCTTCCTGCAACGCCTTCACGATGGCCGGATCGGTGTCCATGCCGTCAGGATTCAAACACAGCGCGGCCCGCTTCGGCACGTCCGGGCCGGTCAGCGGCGCGGGCACCCACCACGGATCGCGCGGATCCGGCGCAGCCAGCGCGGCCAGCCCCAGCCGCACATCGGCAATGGTGCGCCCCAACGGCCCGGACACCGCCGTGATCTGCCCGCCGATCGAGCGCTCCGGCAGCGCGGCGTTATACGCCGCCACCCGGCCCAGCGACGGACGCAGGCCATGCACGCCGCACGCGTACGCCGGATAACGGATCGAGCCGGCGATATCCGTCCCATGCGCCAGATGCCCGATACCGACCGCCACCGCGGACGCGGCGCCGCCGGACGAGCCGCCGGGCGTCAACGCCGGATTGCGGGGATTGCGCGTGTCGCCATGCAGCGCGTTGCCGGTAAACCAGCGCAGCGAAAACGCCGGCGTATTGGTGCGGCCCACGATCACCGCGCCGGCGCGCCGCAAGTTGTCGACGACGGGGCTATTGCGCTCGGCGATCAGGTCCTTCTGCAAGCGCACGCCGTTGGTCGTGGCAAAGCCCGCCTGATCCACATTGACCTTCACGGTGACGGGCACGCCCGCCAACGGGCCGGGATCTTCTCCGCGTGCAAGCGCCGCGTCCACGTCGGCCGCCTGCGCCAGCACGTCTTCGGGCCGGTGATCCACCACCGCATTGATCGCGGGGTTGACGGCATCGAGCCGTTGCAGCGCGCTTTGCGCGGCCTGCACGGCGGACACTTCACGCTTGCGGACAAGGGCGGCAAGCTCAACTGCGGACAAACGCCAAAGATCGGACACGCGCAACTCCTGAGGTCATGGTTATCCTGCGGGCCAGCAAACCTTAGCGCCAGTCACGCCGCGCCACAACCCTCGGCTTACCGCTAATTGCTCTCTTCAAACACGTCGACAATCGCGTCCGCCACCGCCCGCACGCGCGCGGTTCGGTTCAGATCGCCGTGCATCACCAGCCACAGGTCATAGGCCTCGCTGCGCGTGGGCCAGATCCGAACCAGTTCAGGGTGATCCGGCGCCATATGGGTCGGCAGCTCGCCGATGCCCAGTCCCGCCACCACAGCGTCGATGATCATCAGCCCGGAATTGACCTCGACGCCGATGCGGCCGTTGCGGGTGGGCTCGCCGCATAGCGAATCCGACCAGCCGGGCAGGACGGCCTGCTGATACGCGATCAAGGCATGACCCGCGAAGGCGGTCCCGGGCTTGGGTTCACCATGCGCCTCCAGGTAAGCCCGCGACGCGTACAGGCCCACCTCCTTGCGCGCCAGATGGCGATGGATCAGATCGGGGTTGTCGGGCTTGATATTGCGGATGGCCAGATCCGCCTCACGGCGCGTCAGATTGCTGATTTGAATACCGGTGGACAGCACCACGCGGATGTCCGGATGCTCGGCATGGACCCGCTTGATGGCCTCCATGATGAAGTAGCGGGCCACCGTTTCCGAGGTCGCGACACGGACCACCCCGGAAAGCCGGTGATCCAGCCCCTGCATCTGGCGCTGAAGCTGATCCGCCGCCTGCTCCATGCGCTCGGCAGCGGCAAAGGCCAGTTCGCCCGCTGCGGTCGGCACATAGCCGCTGGGCGTGCGCAGGAACAGCCGCGCATCCAGCGATGCCTCCAATGCCGCCAGACGCCGGCCGGCGGTGGCCTGGTCGATCTGCAGCACCGCCGCCGCGCCGCGCAGCGTTCCCACGCGGTAAATCGCAAGAAATATCCGTGCGTTGTCCCAGTCCATTCCACGTCCGTGATGCAGTTTTGCATGACTATAAAGCAGAAATTCGGCTTTTTTGCATCAACAAGACGTCTTAAGCTTTGCACCCTCCGCGCGCTGCGCAATCAGAAAGAAGCTTGCCATGTCCACCGCCTGCCGCCCCGTCGCCTCAATGGACGCGCCGCCCGCTCCCGCCACGGGATGGGTGCCTCTGGTCACCCTGGCCGTCGGATTCGTCATGGCCATGCTCGACGTGACGGTGGTCAACGTCGCGATCCCCAGCATCGCGCTCCAGTTCACGGTGCCGCTCACGGACCTCGTCTGGATCGTCGACGGCTACACGCTGACGTTCGCCGCGTTGCTGCTGATTGCTGGCGCGCTGGCCGACCGCTACGGCGCCAAGACCCTCTATCTGACGGGGCTGGGCGTGTTCACCGCCGCGTCCCTGCTATGCGGACTGGCGCCAAACGCCGACATGTTGATCGCGGCGCGGATGCTGCAGGGCGTTGGCGCGGCGCTCTTCATGCCAAGCTCGCTCAGCCTGCTCACGCACGCCTATGCTGACGAAAACGTGCGCAATCGCATGCTGGCCGCATGGTCAGCGATTGTGGCCGTCGCCGGCGCATCCGGACCGTTGCTGGGCGGCGCACTGATTCACCAATTCGGCTGGCGCGGCATCTTCCTCATCAACATCCCGCTGGGCCTGGCCGGCCTGTGGCTCGCCCGACGCCGCATCGCGGCAGCACCCCGGCGACCGCGCGCGCTCAACCCCTTGAGCCACCTGCTCGGCATCGTCGCGCTGTCTTCCTTGTGCTTCGTGCTGATCCAGGGCAACGCGTATGGCTGGACCTCCCCGCTGATCGTCGTCACGGCGCTGCTGAGCCTGGCCACCATGGCGCTGCTCGTGCAACGCGAACGTCGGCACGCCCAGCCCATCATCCCGCGCGCCCTCTTCGCCACCCATCAATTCGCCGCGGCCAACGGCGTGGGCTTCCTTATCAACCTCGCGTCGTATGGCCAGCTGTTCCTGCTGAGCCTGTTTTTGCAGCACGCGCGCGGCGCCGACGCATTGCAGACCGGCATCGAACTCGTGCCGATGCTGGCGGTGTTCTCCATCGGCAATCTCATCTCGGGCCGCGTGTCGTCGCGGTGGAGCGTGTCGGCCTCTCTGCTCGCCGGCGTCTCGCTCGCGGCGGTGATGAGCGCCATCGGCATCGCCACCTTCACGCCCGGCGTCGCCTACTGGCCGTTCGCCGTTGTCGTCGCGCTGGCCAACCTGGGCGTCGGCATCGCGGTGCCTGCGATGACCAGCATCGTCATGCAGGTCTCCGGCAGCCAGCACGCCAACAGCGCGGCGGCGGCCCTGAACGCCAACCGCCAATCCGGCGCGCTGGTCGGCGTCGCGGTCATGGGCACGATCCTGCATCTCTTGCCGGACTGGCACGCCAGCCTGCCCGCGGCCTACTGTGTGATCACGGTCAGCTACGTCATCACCGTCGTACTGGCGATGCGCTACCTGCGTCGCGCCCGCAACGCCTGAGCGCGCAGCCGGCGCTCCCTTCAACCGGTCGCCAGAATCGCGACGCCACGGCCAGCGTAGAACCTGTTGAAATCAGCCAGCGCAAGTTCGACATCCGCTTGCGACCCCGGCTCACCCGACGGGTTATGAAACGTCACGGACTCGGGCGTGGCGCGCGTCACCAGCACCAGATGTCCACCCTGTTTCGGCGGCTCCCTGTCGGGCCATCGGATCCAAGGGTGGACCGACGCCATGAAGTATTCCGATTGCGCCATCAGACCCGGCAGGTCCGAGGCGGGCAGATCGACGCGCACCTGCGCACGCAGGCCGAAAACGTCGGCGACGTATCGCACGAACGGCGCATAGATCAGCCCCTTGATGTTCCCGTCCGGCTCCTCGATATACGCGCCATACGGCAAGCTGCCGCGGGCGAGCGTCAAGGTCGGATGGATGCGCCCCGTCCGCGCCGCCAGCACCATCTTCAAACATGCCATGCCGCACACATGACTGGCCCAGCGCACATACTCGTCCAGATCCCGCGCACCGGAATCGCGCCATGCGGGATCATGCGCGAGGTCCAGCTCCTTGCGAATGATCTCGCCCGCCCGATGCGCGGACTCCCATTGGCAGAAATACGGAACGGTCACACGCGCGGGCGTCGGACTCATGCAAGGCTCCCGGGGATTCGGAAAAGTCCTAATCTTGCCGCCGACCAGCCCGCGTGGCAACGGCCCCGGCTTTGCTTCACAATGAAGCAAACTCAACAACGGAGACCTGCATGTCCAGCCTTGCGCCGTCCAGTCCTGCTTCGTCCGGTTCTGCGCCGTCCAGTCCTGCATCGTCAGCCCCCGGCCCGATCCGCCGCGTCGCCATCATCGGCGCCGGCACCATCGGCGCCAGTTGGGCAGCGCTGTTCCTCGCGCACGGGCTGGAGGTCGTCGTCAGCGATCCCGGTCCGAATGCACAGGCCCAAACCATTGCCCGCGTGCAGGCGGCGTGGCCGGTCCTGGCCGAACTTGGCCACGTGCGCCACGGCGCCACCGCCGACGCGTTGCGCTTCGAGCCCGACCTGGAAGCGGCCTTGGCTGGCGTCGACTTCGTGCAGGAAAACGCGCCCGAGCGCGAAGATTTCAAGACCGACCTCTTCGCCCGCATCGACGCCGTCCTGCCTCCCCACGTCATCGTCGCCTCCAGCTCGTCCGGGCTCATCATGAGCCGCCTGCAATCGCGCTGCCGCCATCCCCAACGCTTCGTGATCGGCCACCCTTTCAATCCGCCGCACCTCATTCCGCTGGTCGAGGTCGTCGGCGGCGACCAGACCGGCCCCGAAACCATGGACCGCGCCATCGACTTCTACCGCAGCATGGGCAAACACCCCATCCGCCTGAATAAGGAAGTCCCCGGCCACATCGCCAATCGCCTGCAGGCCGCGCTGTGGCGCGAGGCCATCCACCTCGCCGCTGAAAACGTCGCCAGCGTCGCGGACATCGACGCCGCCGTATCCCAGGGCCCCGGCCTGCGCTGGGCCCTCTTCGGCCCGCACATGACATTCAACCTGGGTGGCGGCGAAGGCGGCCTCGCGCACTTCATGCACCACCTGCTCGGCCCCGTGCAAACCTGGTGGGACGACCTCGGCACCCCCGAGGTCACGCCGGCGCTGCAACAACGCCTGATCGAAGGCGTCAATGCCGAAGCCGGCCACCAAAGCATCGCCGACCTAGTCGAAACCCGCGACGCGCAACTCACCGCGTTGATCAAGGTGCTGCACCGGTAACGCCCTCAGAGAGAGAAGCCGGGGCATCCGACGCTTGGCGCAGGTCCGAAACTTGCTCCGATCCTGAGTACCGGGTCATGAGAGGCGCCGGATAATCAGACAGGCACCCGCCCTCGGCAAGAAGTGCGCTCTACATCCGACCGTCTTCGTCATCAACGAAGGAGTTTTCTCGAATGATTTCTGTAATTCACGACACCGACCATTCCCGCTTCACCGCCACCGTCGACGGCGTACTCTGCGTCCTCGACTATCAGCTCCAGAACGGCGCCATGGCCATCACGCACACGGGCGTGCCCAGTGCGGTCGGCGGCCGAGGCATCGCCGCCGAATTGACCCGTCAGGCGCTGCTCACCGCACGCGAGAACGGCTGGAAGGTCCGTCCCTACTGCTCCTACGCCGACGCCTACATTCGACGCCATCCCGAATACACTGATCTATTGGCGTGATCCGCTCTCGCGATTTCTGGGTACGATTCATCTGGCCGATACATCTACCCGATGCCTCGGCTCGAGTCGTTTGCCTGATTCTTGTGCCCGATGCGATTGCCTGATTCGTGTGCTCGATTCTTGTGCGCGATACGTCTGCCCGGTCCGGCCGCCTGATGACGCTACCTGACCGAGTGCCGCGATGTGTCGCCCGATCTCTCGCCTGATCTGTTCACTGACTTCAATTGCCCCCGCCGTGCCGAAGCAATCAACCTCTTCCAAAACACCCTGCCCCTGCGGCAGCCCCCGTTCCTATCCCGAATGCTGCGGCCGCTGGCACGACGGCCCGCAATCGCTGCAAGCCCCGACAGCCGAAGCCCTCATGCGCTCGCGATACAGCGCCTTCGTGCTCGACAAGCTGCCCTACCTGCTGGCCACGTGGCATCCCACCACGCGCCCGGCGTCACTAGAGCCCAACCCGCCCGGTTTGAAATGGCTTGGCCTGCAGATCAAGGCCGCAGCCGACCAGGACGCCGAACACGCCACCGTCGAATTCGTGGCCAGAAGCCGCCTGGACGGCCGCGCCAGCCGCATGCACGAGACCAGCCGCTTCCTGCGCGAGAACGGACAATGGTTCTACCTCGACGGCGACGTGCGCTAACCACCCATACCCAACGTTGATGTCCACCAAAGGGGTGTCGCGTGTCCAAACCGGCAATGCCCGAATGCCTAGGTCATCACCGTGTCGGACAAAGGCGTGGTCCCCGCGGCGCCCTTCAGCTTCGTCAAGGTGATGGATCACCCGCCGCCGACGGTCGCGATCAGTCCAATGCGCCACCCAGGCGGGGAATTCAAGGACACCGGCGCCAACATCATCGCGCCGATGCGCCAGCTAATCGTCCGCGCTAAGGCGCGAACTGTTGTAAATCCCCGCCAATGGCCTGCTTCAGCGCGTCCAGCAAATCGATCCCAACGGCGCCAAGCCCGCGCGCGTCGCCCACGATCGCCAGCTCAGTCGGCGGCACATCGGCAAACCCGTCTGCGGCGGTCAGTTCGACGTGCGTCTCCAGGCGCGCCGAGGCCGGCAACAGACTGATCCCCAAGCCCGCAGCGACCGCCGCCTGCACGCCGGCCAAACTGTGGCTGTGGTACGCGATATGCCACGGCCGCCCCGCGCTTTCCAGCGCATAGATCATCCGCTTGCGATACACACATCCCTGCGGAAAAAGAACCAGCGGCACCACCGCCGCCCGCTCATTGCGCTGTTGGCCGCCTACCCACACCAGCCGTTCCGGCCAGGCCGCAATGCACGGACCATCGCCAGGCTCCCGCTTGACCAGCGCCAACTCCAGCTCGCCCGACGCCAGCCCAGCACGAAGATCCGTGCTCATCCCGCTAAGCGTTTCCAACCGCACCTCAGCATGGCGCGCGGCAAATTCCGCCAACAGCACCGTCAACCGAGAAACATCAAAATCCTCTGGCACGCCCAGCCGTATCACCCGCGCGGTCCGCGGCGCGGCCAACACATGCTCCGCCTCGCCAGCGATCGCCAGCAAGCGCCGCGCATAGACCAACATCAACTCGCCATCCTCGGTCGCCGCCACATTGCCGCTGGCGCGATCGCGAAGCAGCAACGTCTTGCCCACGCTTTGCTCAAGCTTGCGCACCTGCTGGCTGACAGTCGATTGTGTGCGATGCACCCGGCTGGCGGCACGGGTGAAGCTGCCTTCATCCACCACGCAAACCAGCGTCTTCAATAGTTCAAGATCAAGCATTCGCTTCGACTCGTTGTTATTGATCCAGGCCGGCCATATTGCGCGTCTGCGCGTTGCCGTCCCCAGGTGTCCGTCCGTTTCCACCGGATCGCATCCGCTTTCGCCCACACATCCTCTGATGCATGACAAGCTTATTTATATATCGACTGACCAAGCACGTTTTATTAATTTTACAACTGCACTGGACGAACCTTACGCTGTGGCTTCCACCCTTGCCCAAGGTACCGACATGCCTCTCGACCAAACTCGACCCCAATGGCTCACCTTTGACTGCTACGGCACCCTCATCCAATGGGACGAAGGCCTGCAAGCCGCAGTGACAAAGATCCTCGAGGCCTATCCCGGGTCCGCGCTGCGGCCGACCGCCGCGCAGTTCCTGCATGAGTACGACGAACACGAGCACCACCTCGAGCGCACGCCGCCCTACCAAAACTTCGCGTCGGTAACCCGCGAATCGTTGCGGCTGACGATGGCCCATTTTGGCCTTCCATACCGTCCCGAAGATGCAGAGACGCTTGCAAGCAGCATCTCGCGCATGCCGCCGTTTCCCGAAGTCGTGGACACGCTCGGCAAGCTCAAGCAAGCCGGCTTCCGCCTGTGCATCATTTCCAACACGGACGACGACATCATCGCCGGCAACATCGCCCAATTAGGCGGCCATATCGATCGCGTCATCACGGCTGAACAGGCGGGCGCCTACAAACCCTCACGCGCCATCTTTGCCCACGCCCATCAAAACCTGGGCATCACGCCCGCAGATGTCGTGCACATCTGCGCCAGTCCGCACCTGGACCTCGTCGCGGCACGCGACATCGGCTTCCGATGCGTCTGGATCGACCGCGGCACTGGCCGCAAGCCCTTGCCTGACTACCGCCCTGACGCTACCGTAGCAACTCTGGATCGCGTGCCGGACCTGTTTCGCGACGCCGGCTGGCTCTGATCCCCATCCATCTATTATTGAAGGTTGCCATGAACCACGAACCCGGTTTTGCCGACGCACTTTTCCGTGCCGATTCCGTCACCGCACTGCGCACGGACTTGGCGCTGGCACTCCGTGCGGCCGCAGCGCATGACCTGGGTGAAGGCGTCTGCAATCACTTCAGCGTGGCGTTGCCCGGCGATCCCGATCATTTCCTCCTGAATCCTCGCGGCTTGATGTGGAACGAGGTCCAGGCGGACGACATCGTCCTCGTCGACGCGCATGGCAACAAACTCGCAGGCCGCCACGACGTCGAACCGACAGCCATGTTCATCCACGCCGCGATCCACCGGATCGCGGGCAAGGCCTGTGTGCTGCACACCCACATGCCCTATGCCACTGCCCTCACGCTCACCTCGGACCGCGGCCTGGACACCACCCTTTCGCAAAACGCGATGCGCTTCCATGGACGCCTCGCCATCGACGCCGAATACAACGGACTGGCGCTCGACGTCACAGAAGGCGAACGCATCGCCCACGCCATGCAGGGTGCCGACATCGTCTTCCTCGGCAATCACGGCGTCGTCGTGTGCGGCGAACGCGTCGACTACGCCTACGACGATCTCTTCTTCCTCGAACGCGCCTGTACCGCGCAAGTTCTCGCGCAGTCCACCGGACGTCCGCTTGAACCCGTCAACGCAGACATCGCCGCCAAGGTCGCCGCCCAGATCCAAAGTGAACGCCTGCAATCCGAGCTATTTTTCAAAGCACTGCGCCGCCAGCTTCCCTAATCTCGAGAGTATCGAACCCAAACACAAAAACCCCTCGCGGCGCCAGCCGCGAGGGGTTTCTTTATTCGAACGATATCCAGACGGTATCGGCTTGTGCGCACCGCCACAAAGACAAAACCCCGCAGGGGATACCTGCGGGGTTTTGAGCAATAAAAGCCTGACGATGACCTACTTTCACAGACGTCCGTCCACTATCATCGGCGCGAAGGCGTTTCACTGTCCTGTTCGGGATG